>JAGVSV010000163.1 GCA_019137115.1 Bacillota bacterium | reverse complement strand
ACAGGAGTTGGAGGACATCGCACGCGGGAAAAAGGACACCCAGCGCTTTGACGCGGGCATCCGCCGGTTCACCAAATTCCTGGTTGGTTACGCAAGGGACAGCGCGCCGGACATTGCTTTTGAGCGCGACAAACCCAGGGGAAAGCGGACATCCACAAAGCCTGCGGGCGAGTCGTTGCCCGACGTGGCCTGCCCGCTTTGCCGGAAGCCGGTGCTTGAAAACGAGAAGGCATTTGGTTGCGCCGGCTGGAAAGAAGGCTGTGGCTTCACCCTGTGGAAGAACGCGCTGGAGCGCGGCAAGGGGCCGCCGCTGAATGCTGCCATCGTGGGCAAGCTGCTTGCGTCCGGTGAGGTGTCCGGAAGCACCGGGGTCATCCGCCTGCGCGACGGGCAGATGACGTACACGGAAAAAGGGGCGGATCAGGCAGCCGTGCAAACCCCGATTATCTACCACAAAACACGCACGACAGGAAAGGCGGGTTCACCGCCTGCAAATAAGGAGGGTTGACCATGCAACTTGGTGCACAGGCGTACACCATCCGGGCGTACACCCAAAGCGAACGGGACCTGGCGCGCGCCCTGAAGCGCGTCAGCGACATTGGATACCGCACGATTCAGCTGTCCGCGATCGGACCGATTCCGGTTAAAACGATCAAGAAGCTTTGCGATGACAACGGCCTGTCGGTGGTGCTGACCCATACGGCAGAAGCCCGCCTGCTCAATGACCTGGACGCGGTCATCGACGAGCACAAGCTGTACGGCTGCCGCTATGTCGGACTGGGCAGCATGAACGACCGCTACCGCTCCCAGGACGGCCTGGACTGGTTTGAGGAGGACTTTATCCCCGTCACCCAGCGCCTGAAGGAGGCGGGGCTCAAGTTCATGTACCACAACCATTCGTTCGAGTTCGGCCGTCTGCCGGACGGCAAGACCCTGATGGAAGAGTTGTTGAGCCGTTTCCCGGCCGATTTGCTGGGGATTACGGCGGACACCTACTGGCTGCAGCTGGCGGGCCTGGACGTGGTGGAATGGCTGGAACAGCACCGCGACCGCCTGCCCTGCGTGCACCTAAAGGACGTCACCCTGGCCGGCAATGAGCAGCGCATGGCGCCGGTGCTGGAGGGCAACATGAATTTCGCCGGCATCCTGAAGGAACTGGCCGGCAACGGCGTGACCGAGCACATTCTGGTGGAGCAGGACACCTGCTACGAATCTCCGTTTGTGTGCCTGGAGAAGAGCTACCGCAACATCCGCAAACTGGGTTATTGAGGAGGAACGCATGAAAAAAGTACGTTTGGGCATTATCGGTTTTGGCAACATGGGTGCCGGCCACACCAAAAACTACCTGGATGGCAGGATGCCCGAGATTGAGATCACTGCGGTGGCCGACCGCAAACCGGCACGGCTCGAACTGGCGCGGGAAACGCTGGGCAACGATGTTGCCTATTTTGCCGAGGGCAGCGAGCTGATCAAAAGCGGCGCGTGCGAAGCGATTCTGATCGCGGTGCCGCACTACCAGCACCCGGAGCTGGCGATGCAGGCGTTTGACAACCATGTGCACGTGATGTGCGAAAAGCCCGCCGGCGTGTACACCAAGCAGGTGCGCGAAATGAACGAGGCGGCAGCCAAGTCCGACGTGGTGTTCGGCATGATGTTCAACCAGCGCACGCATCATGTATACCGCAAAATGCATGAAATGGTCGTTGGCGGCCAGCTGGGTACATTGAAGCGCGTCAACTGGATCATCACGGACTGGTACCGCACGCAGAGCTACTATGATTCCGGTGCGTGGCGCGCCACCTGGGAGGGCGAGGGCGGCGGCGTGCTGCTCAACCAGTGCCCGCACAACCTGGACCTGCTGCAGTGGATCTGCGGCATGCCCGCGCGCGTGCGTGCCTTCTGCCACGAAGGCAAATGGCATGACATCGAGGTGGAGGACGACGTGACGGCATACCTGGAGTTTGAAAACGGCGCCACCGGCGTGTTCATCACCTCCACCGGCGACGCGCCCGGCACCAACCGCTTTGAAGTGCTGGGGGATTTGGGCCGCCTGATTTGCGAGGATGACAAGCTGTACTACAGCAAGCTGGAGGAAAGCGAGCGGACGTTCTCCAAAACCGAAAAGCAGGGCTTCAAGCGGCCGCCGCAGACGGACAGTATCGTGGAAACCGACGGCCAGTATGAGCAGCACTCCGGCGTGCTCAACGCTTTTGCCGCCGCCATCCTGCGCGGCGAGCCGTTGATTGCCGGCGGCGGGGAAGGCATCAACGGCCTGATGCTCTCCAACGCCATGCACCTGTCCAGCTGGAAAAACGAGATGGTATCGCTGCCCATTGACGAGGACGAGTTCCTGACGCACCTGAACGCCAGGCGAGCCACCTCCCGGCACAAGGAAGACAGCGGCGTCACCTTCAACACGGAAGGCACCTATTGATGGACGAAAAACCGCTCAAAGCCGCCATCGTGGGCTGCGGCTCGATCGCCGGCGTACACGCGCCGCTGATCGCCGCGGCTGGCGGCGCCGTTCTGACCGCCTGCGCGGACATCCTGCCCGAACGCGCCGCACGGCTGGCTGATTCCTTTGGCGCAACCCCCTACCCGTCGCTGGAAGCCATGCTGGCGCATGAGACCATCGACGTGCTGCACATCTGCACGCCGCACGCGCTGCATGTGCCGATGGCACAACAGGCACACGCGCGAGGCATCCGCGTGTTCATGGAAAAGCCGCCGGTGATCTCCCGCGCCCAATGGAAAGAGTTGGAGGCGCTGGATGACACGCTGGGCATCTGCTTCCAGAACCGGCACAACCGCAACTTCCGGCACTTAAAGGGCGTGCTGGCGTCCGGAGAAGCCGGGCGCGTGCTGGGGGCGCGGGCATATGTGGCGTGGTTCCGCAACGAAAGCTACTACACCGACAGCGGCTGGCGCGGCACCTGGGCGCTGGAGGGCGGCGGCACGCTGATCAACCAGGCCATCCACACGCTGGACCTGCTGGTGAACCTGCTGGGCAAGCACACGTCGGTGGACACCTGGATGGGCAACCGCCATCTGAAGGGAGTCATTGAGGTGGAGGACACCGTGGATGCGCGCATCTGCTTTGGCGATGCGGTGGCGGTGTTCTTTGCCACCAACGCGTCGGCATGCGGGTCGCCGGTGGAGATTCATGTGGACTGCGAGAACGCCACCTTTTCACTGCGCGACAACCGCTTCCACGCGGCGTGGCGCAACGGCAGGACGGAGGACGTGGCTTTTGAACAGCCCGACGCCTTGGGCAAGGATTACTGGGGCAGCGGCCACGCCGCCTGCATGGAGGATTACTACAAGGCGGTGCGCGCAGGTCAGCCCGCCCCGATCGGCATCACGGATGTCAGGGACACGGTCGACCTGATGCTGGCCATGTATGACCAGGGCAGGGAAACGCTTAAAGCGCAGTGATGCGCGACATTGAACGACAGCAACCATATATGGTACACTGAGCCGAAACAGACACAATCGGCGGTGGTGTTTACGGACACCGGCGCCGGAAAGAGGAGAAGACATGGCAAGGAACCAGTTTGGCGGTTTTGGCGGCGGCGCCAACATGCAGCAGCTGATGCGCCAGGCGCAGAAGATGCAGGAACAGATGACGCAGGCGCAGGAACAGCTGGATGAACAGGAATATGAGGCCACATCAGGCGGCGGGATGGTAACCTGCCGGGTCAACGGCAAGCGGGAGCTGCTGTCGCTCACGATCAAGCCCGAAGCCGTGGACCCGGATGACGTGGAGATGCTGGAGGACATGGTGATGGCCGCGGTCAACGAAGCGCTGCGCAAGGGCGAGGAGAACCGCGAGAAAACCATGGCCGCGCTTGCGCCCGGCGGGATGGGCGGCCTGTTCTGACGTGACCAATATCCCCGAACCCATCGACCGCATGGCGGCGGAATTGGCGCGCCTGCCGGGCATTGGGCGCAAGTCCGCCCAGCGGCTGGCGTACCATATTGCGGCACTCCCCGAGAACGAGGTGCGCGCGCTGGCCGATGCGCTCTGGCAGGGCCGGACGGCGATCCGCTTTTGCGAGGAATGCGGCAACTATACCCAGGAAAGCTTGTGCCGCGTGTGCGCCGACCCCAACCGTTCAGGGCGTGTGCTGTGCGTTGTGCGCGACCCGCGCGATGTGGCCGCCATGGAGCGCACGCACGACTTCCGCGGCAAATACCACGTGCTGCACGGCGTGCTGTCGCCGATGGACGGCATTGGGCCGGATGACATCCGGATCAGGGAACTGCTGGCGCGGCTTACGGACGGCCAGGTGGACGAGGTGATCATCGCCACCAACCCGGACATCGAGGGCGAAGCCACCGCAACGTACCTGGCACGGTTGATCAAGCCGCTCAACGTGCGGGTAACTCGTATCGCCCACGGCGTGCCCGTGGGCAGTGCCCTGGAATACGCCGACGAGGTGACGCTGGTTAAAGCCATGCAAGGCAGGCGTGAACTGTAGATGCTGCACTTTTACTATGGCGTGATGGGTTCCAGCAAAACCGCCCAGCTGCTGATGCAGCGCTACAACTACCAGCAGCTGGGGTTGAAGGTGGCGCTGATCAAGCCCGCGATTGACACCCGCGCGGGCGCCAACAAGGTATACTCCCGCGCCGGGCTGGAAGCCAAAGCCGAGATCGTGCTGGAGCCGCACCACAGCGTGCGGGAACAGCTGTCCTGGCTGGCGGTGCAGAACGCGTTCACGGACTACCAGTACGTGCTGGTGGACGAGGCACAGTTTTTGTCGGAAGATCAGGTGCAGGAAATGGCGGACATGGCGATGCACCTGGAGATTTTCTGCTACGGGCTGAAAACCGATTTTATGGGCAACTTCTTTCCTGGTTCGGCGGCGCTGCTGCGCCTGGCGGAGGACATCTGGGAAGTGCCCGGCGGCCTGTGCTGGTGCGGCAGGAAGGCCACCATGAACACGCGCATCGACGCGGACGGCCGCGTGATCAAGCAGGGCGCGCAGGTGCTCATTGATGATCACCTGAAGGACATCCGCTACATTGGGTTGTGCTACGCCCACTGGCGTCAGGGCAAGTCCCGTGCCGACTGATAGCGCGATGGACCCGCTGGGCACGCTGCCCTGGTGGGCGCTGCCCGCCGCGGGCGCTTTCGTGGTGATCTTGCTGGTGGTGCTGGTCATCGTCCTGTTTCGCCTGTCGGCGATGCGGCGCGAACAGCGCCAGTCGCTGCGGCGGGTGGAGGAGTCCGTCGCGGGATATTTCAACCGCTCGCTGGAGGCGCTGGACGCGCGGCAGGCGGGGCGGGAGCAGTACACGCTGCAAGCCACCATGGACGCGCTGAGGGACGTGCACGCCAGCAGTGCGGCGCGCGTGGACGCGCTGGGCTTGCGCTATGACCAGCACGCGATAAGCCAGGAGGAACGCCTGCGCCATGTGTCCGACGTGCTCAACGAGCGCCTGACCGCCAATGATTTGAAGCTCGAGCGCATGCGCGAAACACTGTTCAGCACAATGGGCGATATCCGAAAGGACACCAACGTGAAGCTGGACGAGATGCGCAAAACGGTGGACGAAAACCTGCACAACACGCTCAACAAACGCCTGGGGGAAAGCTTTTCGCTGGTCAACGAGCGCCTGGAG
>JAGVSV010000105.1 GCA_019137115.1 Bacillota bacterium | reverse complement strand
GTCATACAGGACGCTTGCGTTGTTGGGCCTTAGTTCGGCACGGAAGGCAAACGGGTCGGCCCGCAGGTGCCACGACCCTTCCTGGGTGAGCACCGCGAACTTGTACGTTCTAAGCTTGGCTTCGGCGTCCGGATAGTTGAAGCGCGCCGGGTCGCTTTCCTTTGTGAACAGCCTGTCCGGCAGGCGCAGTTCCCACGTGCCGTCGTGCTGCTTTTTCATCGGGTACTGCTCATACGCCCAGGCGCAGAACTCTCCCGTGACGCTCACCTTGCGGGCATTGGGCGCCCAGACCGCGAAATGCCACAGGCGCTCGCCATCCTGTGTGATCGGATGCGCGCCCAGCATGCGATAGGCATACCGGCTGGTGCCCTGGTGAAAAGCCTGCCGCGCCTTTTCATCGGGAGCTTGGTACAACAAGCACGCAACCCCCTCTCCCCAGAAAGAATTTGCCGTACCGCCCGTGTGATTTTCTGGCTTGAGTATAGCACACGGGATGTGGCTTGACAATATGAGGGCGAGCGGCGCGTATTGTGCCGGGCGGGACGTCGGGGTATGCTGTGCACAGGAGGGGTGGGCTTGGGGCATTTGATGCGTAAAACACAGGGCTGGCGGGCGTGAGCGTCCTTCGTATGCGGGAGGGGTTGGCGGCGGCGTGCACATGGGTGGAGCGCAACGAGCGCGCGCTGCCCGGCTTTGTAGGCGCGTATGTGGGCGGCTCGCTGGCGGCGTTGGGCGATGACGCGCTGATCCCGCCGGGCTCCGACATGGACGTGTTTGTGGCGCTGGAAGGCCCGCCCCCGGACAAGCGGGGCAAGTTTCTGTACGGGGGCTTGCTGATGGAAATCAGCTATCTGGATTTTGGGGCGATGACACCGGCGGACAAGGCGCTGGACGATTATCATCTGGCGCCCTCGCTGCGCTGGCAGCGGACGCTGTGCGACCCTTCCGGGCGGCTGGGCGCACTGCAAGAACAGGTGGCGCGGGCATTTTTTGAGCCCGTTCACCTGCGCGCGCGGCGTAACCACGCGCTGGGCCGCGTGCGGAAGGGGCTGTTGGGGCTGGACGCGGCCATGATGCCGGAGGACCTGGCGCTGGCCAGCCTGTTTTCCACCGGCATCATGGCGCATGCGGTGCTGTCCGCCGCGGGCGAAAACCCCACCGTGCGCCTGCGGTACCAGCGCGCCGGGGAGGTGCTGGTCAAGGCGCGCCACGCCGACGCGCACGAGCGGCTGATGCAACTGGCGGGGTTTGGCAGCATCACCCGCGATCAGGCACAACACGCGCTGGCGCTGATGGTGCCGGCCTATGACGCGGCGTCGGGCATGCCCAGCGACTATTTCTTTGCCAGCGATGTAGGCGCCGTGTCACGCGCTACGGCGGTGGACACGGCGCAGGATTGGATCAACAGGGGTTGCCCCCGGGAAACGATGTTCTGGACGCTGTCCAGCCACGCCCGGGCGGTCAAGATCATCCGCGCCAGCGCGCCGGGTCAGCTGGAGAATTATTTGCCGGGCTTTTGTCAGGCGCTCGCCCTGATCGGGCGGGAGCGCCCGGCGCAGGTGCTGGCCGCCGCCCGGCGCAGTCTGGACAGCCTGCCATGGCTGACTGAATTAACCGACGAACTGATAGCGGGCTGTAGTTCCGCCGCAGATCGCCCTACGCCTTAAGGAATGCGCCGATCTCCTCCGGCGACAGCTCGCGGCCGGTGGCCACAACCACGTCATCCACCACCAGCGCGGGCAGCGGCATCACGCCATACAGCATGATCTCCGCCATGTCGGTGAGATGCTCGATTTTGATTTGGAGGCCGGCCGCGTCCACGGCCTGCTGGGCATTGTGTGCCAGCATGCGGCTGGCATCGCCCGCGGGGCCCAGCACGCGGACGCTTTCGGTCGTGGTGTACTCCCCATCCATTACCGGCGCGGCGCAGGAGCAGCCCGCGCACCCGCCGCTGCAGCTGCCCAGTGTGATCATATCGCGATTGACAGCGTCGGCTTCCGCCCGCTTGCGCTTCAAAAAATCCATCAGTCCCATGGCGTACCCTCCTGTGGTGCCGGCGTACCCGGCGCCATGTAGATTGTACCCCAATGGCAGAAGGACGGCAAAACGCCGTCCTTCTGCTGGATATGCGGAACCGTGTTGCCTTAGCTGTCCAGATAAATCCTGCGGAACTCCTGCAGGCTCTTGACGCTGTCCATCGTGGGGCGGTATTCCAGCCCGCACGCGCCGGTATATCCAGCCTCGTCCACCTTCTGGAAAATGACCTTGTAGTCATTCTCGCCGAACTGCAGATCGATGCGGCCGGGGTGCCCGGCGCTGTGCAGGTGGGCGATGTGGGGCAGGTTGTTGAGGATGTTGGGGATGATGTTGCCCTCCATCACCTGCTGATGGTAGATGTCATACACCACCTTGACCAGCGGATGATCAACCTCGGCAACAATGTCAAAGGCTTCCTTGGATTGCCACAGGTAGTAGCCGGGGTGGTTGACATAGGTGTTGAGCGGCTCGATCATGATCGTCACGCCGCTTTCCTCCAGGATGGGCTTGGCGGCCTTGAGCGCGGCGACGATGCTGTCGCGCTGCACCGGACGCTCGGCGCCGGTGTCCGCGCCCACCTGGGTGATCAGCTTGCCCGCACCCACGCGATTGGCGGCGGCGCAGCTTTCCTCTAAGCCATCCAGCCAGTCCTGCCGCTTGTCCGGGTTGGTCATGTTAAACTCGGTGGTGCACATGCTGAGCAGTTCCACGCCGGATTCCTCGCACGCGGCGCGCACCTGGTCCAGATCGAGGTTTGACCAGTTGTAGGTCTCCGCCGCGTCAAAGCCCAGGGCGCCGATCTTGCGGATGGCGTCGGAAAAATCCATCTCCGAAAAGAAGCAGGGCACCGGAACGCAAATTCTCATATTGTTGCCGCCTTTCCAATCAGAAGTGGATCACTTTGCCGGTCTCCATCGACTCATTGGCGGCAAAGGTCATTTTGAGGGTTTTTAACGCGTCGTCATACGGCGAGCGGATGCCGCTGGGATCGCCGGTGCGTACCGCGCGGATGAACGCCACGTCCAGGTCATAGGTCTGGTCGTTGCCGCGGCGCACGTCGGTGGTGCTCCTATCGGTGGACATGATCAGGTTGTTGCGCAGGCGGTAGTCGATGACCATGTCGCGCAGCTTGATCACCAGGCCGCTGTTGGGGCGGGCGCCGGCGACATAGCACGCGCTTTCCAGCGTGGCGGTCACATTGTCCTTGAAGCGGTAGATGCACACCGAATAGTCATCGGTGTCGTATTCCGGGCTGGCATTAACGCCGGGCTTGACAATGCCCCGGCTGGAGACCGCGTACACCGACAGCGGCTCGCCAAACAGATAGCGCAGGCCGTCAGCGAGATGAATGTTCTGCTCGACCAGCTGTCCGCCGCAGGTGGAGCGCTTCTGCCACCACCACACGCCGGGGATGCCGCCGATCCACGCGCCGTTGACCAGGCCGCCCTTGGGGTGCTTGGGCAGCTCGTCCTTGATCATGTCCATCAAATCCAGGTACCGGTCCTGAAAGCCTACCGCGGTGATCAGGCCGGTTTCCTTGACGCGCCTGGCGATCATGTCGGCCTGCTCCAGGTCCAGCGTCATGGGCTTTTCCACCATGAACGGGATGCCCATGTCAATCGCGCGCGTCTCGGTGTCGGTATGCGCGGTGGGCTCAATGGAAATAAACAGCGCGTCCAGCGTGCCCTTGTTCTCGTTGTCGTACAGTTCCTTGTGCGTCTTGTAGGCGCGCGCGCCGGTCTTTTTGGCGGCGGCTTCCCGGCGCTCGTCCACGGGCTCCGCCAGCGCCACGATGGCCACGTCGTCCATTTTCATCAGCGCGTCAATGTGCGCCCCCTGCCGGCCGCCGCAGCCGATCAACCCCACGCGGATCTTTTCCATGATATCCCCCTCTTGTGTCGCGCCGGCTGGGCCGGGCGGTATTTCTGGTTGGCACCATTATACATGAATCTGAACGGGAAAGCCGCCCGCTTACAAATATCGCGGGCGTTTCCATATCACCGCCTTAAGGCTTCAGGATCACCTTGATGCCCTGCCCGCTCTGGGACATGGCAAACGCTTCCTCCCATTGGTCAATGGGGTATTCGTGGGTAACCACGCCGTCGGTCGGGATGGTGCCGTTGACAATGCCCTCGATGGTGGCCGGGTAGCAGTAGGGGCTCAGCTGGGAGCCATAGATCGTGATCTCCTTGGTGTCGCCGATGATCGACCAGTCCACCGTGGCGGGCGAGCTGAACACCGACAGCTCCACAAAGATGCCGCCCTTGGCGATCATCTCCAGCCCCTGGCCGACCGAGGGCGCGTGCCCAGTGGCGTCGATGTACACGTCGCAGCCCGCGCCGCCGGTCAGGTCCATCACGCGCTTTACGGCATCCTCCTGTTGCGGGTTGATCGTGACATCGGCGCCAAAGGCTTTGGCCAGCGCCAAGCGCCGGTCGTTCAAGTCCACCACGATCAGCTGTTTGGGGTTGCGCTGGCGGATGGCGCCCACCATGCCCAGGCCCAGCGTGCCAGCCCCGGCCAGCACCACGGCATGATCCACCGTGATGCGAGCGCGCCGCACCGCGTGCAGCGAGCAGGCAAACGGCTCGATCAGCGCGGCTTTCCGGATGGGCAGATCGTCCGGGATCAAGTAGTTGCGCGAGTTTTTGGGCAGGATCATGTACTCCGCCATGCCGCCGGGCAAGCTTTGCTTGAAGCCGTACACGTTGTGCGGGTCGCACAGCCAGTAGCGGCCGTCTTTGCAGTACCGACACGCGCCGCAGGGCACGATCTGCTCGCTGACGACCCGATCGCCGGGCTTGAAATCCCCGGCCAGCTCGCCGGCAACCACCACGCGGCCCACGATTTCGTGCCCCGGGATGAACGGCGGCTCGCAGTACCCCGGCATGCCGTCCCCGCCCCAGAAGCGCGACGCCTGCTGCTGGGCTTTCAAATCCCCCGCGCAGATGCCGCACGCCTGCACGCGGATCAACAGGTCGTGCGGCCCCGGCACAGGCACCGGCACAACCTCCAGGCGGTAATCCCCCGGGCCGTGGGCGACAACGGCCTTCATGGTTGCAGGAATGGTCATCTTGTCCTCCTCTCTGGGCGCGCCGTAGCCGGCGCGTACCCGGTCAGGCGTTGGTGCGCGTGTCCCCTTATCGCCGCGTCACAGGTTGTGCCCGCCGGACACCTTGATCACCTGGCCGGTGATGTAGCGCGCCTGCCGGGCGCACAGGAACACGATGGCGTTGGCGATGTCCTCCGGCGCAATCAGCGCGCCCATGGGGATGTCGGACACCACTTTGCGTTCCAGGTCGGCATCAATCCACCCCGTCTGGGTGGGGCCGGGCGCCACACAGTTGACCGTGATGCCGTAGTGCCCCACCTCCATGGCGATGCTGCGGGTCAACGCCTCAATGGCGGCCTTGCTGGCGCCATAGGCGATCTGACCGGCAAACACCTGCGCGGCGTCGGTGGACAGGTTGACCACCCGCCCGTACGCGCCGCGGCGCTTCACAAACGCACGCGTCATCAATATCGTGCCGCGCACATTGGCGGAAAACGTCGCGTCAATGGCGCCGCTTGTCACCGTTTCAATGGTGTCAAGGTCATCGCTGTAGGCAGCGTTGTTGACC
>JAGVSV010000108.1 GCA_019137115.1 Bacillota bacterium | reverse complement strand
GCCGACGCCAGCGCGAACCGCTCGGCCAGCGGAATGGTACCGGTGCCCAGCGCCAGGTGGTTGGTGGCCCCGCGCCCGTCATGCGCGTGCATGTGGCGCAGCCGGCTTTGGCGCCCCGTGATGAACGGCAGGTCGCGGTTGCCGGTGGCATCGTCATGCCCGATGTCAAGCGTCAGCCCAAAGCAGGGGGACTGCAGCAGGAAGTCGATGGCTTCCTGTTCATAGGGTTCCCAGCCGTCTGTGTTTTCCACGCACAGCCGCACATCGCCAGCGCCCACAGCGTCCTCGCACGCGATTCGGAAATCGGACAACGCTTGCTGGAAAGCATCGGGGTATTCGTGGAATATGTAGTGCCTGCCGTCCGGCAGCGTCACGATGTTGCCGCGGGGGAAATGCAGGTTGATCACCGGCATGCGCGCCCGCACCGCCAGACGGATGGCGTCCAGCACCGTGTCCACGCTGGCCTTGCGCACAAGCGGGTTGGGGTTGAACGGGTCCAGGCTGTCGTCCAGGTGCAGCGTGAAAAAGCACCCGTGCTTCCCGCCCAGATGCAACAATTCGCCCGCGTCCAGCGCATGCAGAAGGCTGGGCGGGAAGTTGGTGTTCAGCTCCACAAAGGCAAGGCCGTGCTTGGCACACAGTTCCGCCGCTTCCCGCGCGTCTTTGGTTTCCAGCAGGAAGGGCAGCCCAAACCGAGGTTGTCTGTCAGGCATTCGGGTCGGCCGCGCTGTCGTGCTGGATGACGCGGATCTTCAAAATGTCATCCGCCTCGCTCAACTGCAGGGCAAAGTCGCGGCGCATGGGGTCGTTCAGGTCAAACAGCGCGCAGGCGTAGTTGCCCCGGCTGGTGGACACCATGTGGTCGATATTGAACCCGGCCTCGCCAAACAGGCTGGTGGCGCGGCTGATCACGTTGGGCACGTTGCGGTGCAGCATCACCACGCGGGTCTGGCAATTGAGCTGGCCCAGGCTGGCCGCCGGGAAGTTCACCGAGTTTTCAATGGTGCCCAGGTTCAGATAATCGCGCAGCTGGCGCACCGCCATCTGCGCGCAGTTTTCCTCGGATTCGGCCGTGGACGCGCCCAGGTGCGGGGTGATGATGGTGTTCCTGAACGTGACGTTGAGCGGGTTGGCAAAGTCCACCGTGTAGCAGCGCAGCTTGCCGCTGTCCAGCGCCTGCCCCACCGCCTGTTCGTCCACCAGCTCGTCGCGTGCGAAATTAAGCAGGATCGCGCCGTCCTTCATCAGGTCCAGCTCTGCCTTGCCGATCATCTTTTTCGTGGCGTCCGTCAGCGGCACATGGATGGTCAGAAAATCCACCTGTTGCAGCATTGCGGGCAGGTCGTTGACATGCTGCACCGAGCGCGACAGCTGCCAGGCAAACTGCGGGGTGATCATGGGGTCGTAGCCATAGACCTCCATGCCCAGGCCGATGCCGGCGTTGGCCACCCGGTAGCCGATGGCGCCCAGGCCGATCACGCCCAGCTTCTTGCCTCGCAGCTCGGTGCCCTGGAAGTTGCTTTTGCCCTTTTCAATACGGGCGGCAATGTCGTCGCCCTTTTCCAGCCCCCGTACCCAGTTGATGCCGCCGATCAGGTTGCGCGCGCTCAAAATCATGGCGGCGGTCACCAGCTCGGCCACCGCGTTGGCGTTGGCGCCCGGCGTGTTGAACACCACGATGCCCTCCTCGGAGCAGCGCGGGATGGGGATGTTGTTGACCCCGGCGCCCGCGCGGGCAATCGCTCGCAGGGACGGCGGCAGCTCCTTGTCCAGCAGGTTCGCGGAGCGCACCAGCCAGGCGTCGGCAACCGACAGGTCGTCGGTCAGGGAATAGTTGTCGCCAAACAGGTCCAGCCCGCTCTGGGCGATGCTGTTGAGCGTTGCGATTTTGCGCTGTTTCATGCCTTGGCCTCCTGCTGTTCAAAGGCGCGCATGTAGTCCACCAGCGCCTGGACGCCCGCTTTGGGCATGGCGTTGTAGATGCTCGCGCGCATGCCGCCCACGCTGCGGTGGCCTTTCAATCCCGATAGGCCTGCGGCGTCCGCGCCCTTCAGGAACGCGGCGTCCAGCTCCGGGTCGTTCAACACAAACGTCACGTTCATCAATGAGCGGCTGTCTTTTTGGGCCGTGCCCTTGTACAGCGCGCTCGCGTCCAGGGTGTCGTACAGAAGGGCTGCCTTCTCCTGGTTGCGCTGCTGCATGGCGGCCAGCCCGCCGGTTGCCTTCAGGTGCTTGAACACCTTGCCGCAGATATAGATCGCGTAGCACGGCGGCGTGTTGAACAGAGATTTGCCGTCCAGATGCGTCTTGTAGGTAAGCATCGTGGGCGTGCCCTTGAACACTTGATCAGTGATCAAATCCTTGCGCGCGATGACCAGCGTCACCCCGGCCGGGCCCACGTTCTTTTGCGCGCCGGCGAACACCAGCGCATACTTGCTGATGTCCAGCGGCTCGGACAGGATGCAGGAGGACAGGTCAGCCACCAGGTCAAGCCCGCCCGTGTCCGGCACAAAATGGTACTGCGTGCCAAAGATGGTGTTGTTGCCGCAGATGTAGGCATAGTCCGCGTCCTGATCGAACATGTCCCGCGACAGCTTGGGGATATAAGTAAAGTTCTTGTCCTCGCTGGAAGCCACCACGCGCACAGTGCCGTACTTGCCCGCTTCCTTGGACGCGTGCTTGGCCCAGCTGCCGGTGACCACAAAGTCCGCCTTGCCCTTGTGCATCAGGTTCATCGGCGCCATGGCAAACTGCGTCCACGCGCCGCCTTGCAGGAACAGCACGGCGTACTCCTCCGGAATGCCGATCAAGTCCCGCAGGTCCTGCTCCGCCTCGCCGATGATCTTTTCAAAGGGCTTGGAGCGGTGGCTCATTTCCATCACAGACATGCCGGTGCCCTGGTAGTCCAGCATTTCGGCGGCGGCTTCCCGCAGCACGTCCTCCGGCAGCGTGGCCGGCCCCGCGGCGAAATTGTATACTCGGTGCATAATGCCTCCTTGCTCCGTGCCCGTACTTGGCATCGTGAAAAACCGCACTCACGGTACCACCCGTGCATGCGGCTGTCAATATACGGGGCATCGCGCCCCTGTGCATTTTATGCACTGGATTTTGTCAGTCGGCCAGATTGTCCTCCCCGGCCGGCTCCGGCGGAACGTTTAGGAGTTTCAATAGCACCGTTTCAATGCGCGTACCGGTGGCCTCAATGATGGTAAAGGAGTAGGTGCCGGTGGTCACCACCTCGTGCGGGCTTTGCTGCGGGATATACCCCAACTGCTCGATGATGTACCCCGCCACCGTGTCCGCGTTGGAGGATTCAAGGCCCAAATCATACAGCTTGTTCAGGTCGCTGATCGGCAAACTGCCGGACAGCATCACTTCGTTGTTGCTGATCACGCGGTAGGGCACCAGGTCCTCGTCGTGCTCGTCGCGGATATCGCCCACGATTTCCTCCAGCAAATCCTGCAGCGTGACGAGACCCGGCACGCCGCCAAACTCGTCCACCAGAATCGCCATGTGGTTCTTGGTTTTCTGGAACTTGACCAGCATTTCGTCGGTGGTCATGGTTTCCGGCACAAACAGCGCCGGGCGCGCCACGTCCTGAAGCGTCAGGGTGCCCTGCTTCAATTCATCCTGGTGGATCAGCACATCCTTTAGGTGCAATATGCCCAGAATGTTGTCCTTGTTGTCCTGGTACAGCGGGATGCGGGTGTGCCGCTGCTTGAGCAGCGTGGCCAGGTTTTCCTCCTGCGGATCGTCCAAATCGACCATGTCCGCGTCGATGCGCGGCACCATGACCTCGCGCACCATGCGGGAATCAAGCGACAGCACGCCGCGCATCATGTTGAACTCTTCGATGTCAATCGCGCCGTCGTTGCGGCTGCTGTTCAACAGCGCCTTCATCTCCGAGCGCGTGAGCTTCTCTTCCTTCTTGGTAAAGTCAATCGGCGTCAGGCGCTTGAGCAAGCCGGTGGACGCGCTCAGCAGCCAGATGAAGGGCTTGAAGATCGCCCGCATCCACAGGATCACGGGCGCCGACATGCGCGCGTATTGCTCGGGCACCTGCAGCGCCAGCTGCTTGGGGTACAGCTCGCCCAGCACCAGCGTAAAGTAGGAGATCGCCAGCGTGACCAGCAGCGTGGCGATGGTTTCCGCCGCCGGCAGGTGGCTTAACCCCGGCAGCAGCCGGCCCACGAACGCCTGGCTGGCCGATGCCGAGTTGAAGAACCCGGCAAACGTGATGCCCACCTGGATGGCGGACAGGAACGCGTCCGAGTCGTCCAGCAGCTTGCGCACCTTGCGCGCCTTGCGGTCGCCCTGGTCGGCCATTTCTTTGATTTTAGCGGGGTTGAGGGACACGAACGCCATTTCGGCGCCGGCGAGAAACGCGTTGATGAGGGTCAGGACAAGGATCAGGATGATCGACGCGGTTAATGAGGGAGGCAGAGGGTCATCCATGAATTGGCTACGCTCCTTGCATACAGAATATATTCATCATACCCGATGTTTGCGCCGTTGTCCACGTGCGCGCGCAAAGCGCTTGTGCTATACTCTTTCACAGACAAAAGGGGCATGTCCCCGCACAGGAGGCCGAAGGATGCTGCACGATGTTTTGGCGGCTGACCGCGCGGTGCGCGCGTATGTGGAGGATGGGCGCATCCCCGGCGCCGTGCTGCTGATCGCCCATGGGGGACAGGTGGATTTCCTCTCATCACATGGCGCGGCGCAGTGGGTGCCGCACCGGGTGGAGATGACCGCCGACACCCTGTTTGACATGGCGTCATTGACCAAGGTGATGGCGGTGTGGCCGCTGATGATCTTATTGTTAAGCGAGGAACAGGTCACCCTGCGCACCACGCTGGGCATGCTGCTCAAGGACTGGCCGCTGCCGCGCGATGTGCAGGACATCACCCTGATCCAGCTGTTGACCCACACAGCGGGCTTCATGCCCTTTGCCGACACCACCGGCAACACGCGGGAACAGCGGGTGTTAAGCCTGCTGACCATGCCGCTTCAAAGCGAGCCCGGCCGCAGCAGCGCCTACAGCGATTTCAGCTTCATTGCTTTGGGCGAGGCGCTGGCGGCCAGATTGGGTAAGCCGCTGGACGAAGCGGCGGCGCAGGTTTTCGCGTCGCTGGGCATGGAGAACACCCTGTACCGCCCCGACCCTATGCAGGCGTTCGCCGCCACCGAGGTGGTCAACGGCGTCACCACCTGGGGGACGGTGCACGATGAGCGCGCCCAGCAGTTGGGCGGCGTGGCCGGCCACGCCGGGCTGTTTTCCACCGCCATCGACGTGCACCGCTTCGTCCGGGCGTTCCTGGACACGCCCCGGCACCCGCTGTTCCAGACCGACTGGGTGGACAAGTCCTTCCTAAACCACGTAACCATCGCGCCGGACTATGGCCTGGGCTGGGCCATCCGCGGGCGCGGCCGGCATGGCCGCATCGTGGGACACACCGGCTTTACCGGTACCAGCGTGCATTTCTGCCCCACCTACATCGCTGACCTGCGCCGCGAAGTGCTAACAGCGGTGTTCGGGCCGATCGACGAAGTATAGATAAAGGGTACAGACAAAAAGGCATCAAAAAAGCCGGAACGGAGCAATCCGTCCCGGCCATTTTTCGGCCATGGCATCCCACAAAGCAAACCAGCAACGCTCACCGACCTCCCCACGCTTTACACGGATTTTACATGCACACGAATTCGTCCTTTACACGCGGGCGGTACACTGGTATCGCACCGGGAAGGTGCGGAAAACAGGAGGAAAACAAGGATGAAAACGCGGAAACTTTTGGCCATCGTGGCCGTCCTGAGCATGGTGTTGACCTTTGCGCTGGCCGAGTTTGACCAGGGGCAGGACATCGCCGTGGTCTCCCGCGAGGAAGGCAGCGGCACGCGCGGCGCGTTCATCGAGCTGACCGGCATCATGACCAAGGACGCGGACGGCAACGAAATCGACAACACCTACGCGGAAGCGGACTTTGTCAACGGCACCTCGCTGGTGATGACCACCGTGGCGTCCAATGAGTAAGCCATCGGCTACGCTTCGCTCAGCAGCGTGCTGGAAAACGAAACCGTCAAGGCCGTCAAGGTCAACGGCGTCGTCGCCAGCACCGAGGACATTCTGAACAAGTCCTACCCGATCGCCCGCCCGTGTAACGTGGTGACCAACGGCGAGCTGACCGACGAGATTGCCAAGGAGCACTACGCCTACATCATGAGCAAGGAAGGCCAGGATGTGGTCGGCGCCAACGGGCTTATGCCGGTGGCAACCGACGAACCCCCCGCCTACGAAGCCGCGAACCTGGAAGGAAAGCTGACCGTCGGCGGTTCCACCTCGGTCACCCCCATGATGGAAAAACTGAAAGAAGCCTATGAAGTGTTGAACCCCAAGGTGGTCATTAACATTCAGAGCACCGGCTCCACCGCTGGCGTGACGGGCGCGATGGACGGCACCTATCAGATCGGCATGGCATCCCGTGAGCTCAAGGACAGCGAGACCGAGGCCGGCGCGCTGGGCAGCGCGATCGCCATGGACGGCATCGCCGTGATCGTGCACCCGGACAACCCGATCGAAGACATGACCGTGGAGCAGGTTCGCCAGGTGTTCACAGGCGAAATCACCACGTGGAATGGACTGAGCAAGTAACATCATGCAAAATCGGAAGAACATTTCCGAGCGACTCATGCGGGGGCTGTTCCTGGCCTTCGCAGGGGTCTGCGTTTTGGCGGTGGGCGTCATCAGCGCGTTTTTGTTCGCCAATGGCTTGCCGTTCTTCACGCAGTACAGCGCAGTAGATTTCCTGACGGGCACCACGTGGGCGCCGCTGCGCACGGTGTTCGGCATCCTGCCGATGATCGTGGGGTCCTTCTATATCAAGTGCGCAGCCTGAATGAAGGCGCGGACGACTATATCGTCAAGCCCTTCGGTGTGATGGAGCTGATCAGCCGCATCAAAGCCGTACTGCGCCGCGCCGCGCCGCAGCAGGAGCCCAGCGAGCTGCGCTGCGGGGTCATCGCCATGGACGTCGACCGGCACACAGTGACCTCCGCCGGCATTGACGTGACGCTGACCAACAAGGAATTCGCCCTCCTGCGCTGCCTGTTGAGCAGCCCGGAGATTGTGTTCACCCGCGAAAAGCTGCTGGACATCGTGTGGGATGTGTCCTATTTCGGCGACACGCGCACGATGGACGCGCACATCCGCTCCCTGCGGCAGAAGCTGGGGCCCGGTGCGGCGCTGATCGGCACCGTACGCGGCGTGGGGTACAAGCTGGACCCGGCCGGCGACACGAGGAAAGCCTGACGCACGATGAAGTGTCGCATTCTGTTCAGCCACCTGGTCATATCGCTGCTGACCGTCATGGTCTTTACGCTGCTGGTGCGCGGCTCGGCGGAGCTGGGCGCCCGCCGGCTTGTGCTGGAGGAACTGCAAGGCCAGGCGCTGCTGCTGATCCGGCAGTTGGGGGAATCGGATGATCCTGACAACGTGCTGGATCGCGCGATTGCCACCAGCCGCGTCACGCTGACTGCGCCGGACGGCACCGTGCGCTATGACAGCCAGGCCGACGCCGCCGCACAGGAAAACCACGCCGACCGGCCGGAGATCGCGCAGGCGCTGGCCGAGGGCCGCGCGTCCAGCGTGCGCTGGTCGGACACCATCGGGGAACACCTGCTGTACTATGCCCAGCGGCTGCCCTCCGGGGATGTGCTGCGCCTGTCCGGCCCTGTGCGCACAACGGACACCGTGTTCACCACGATGCTCCCCTGGCTGCTGCTGGGCGCGGCGT
>JAGVSV010000005.1 GCA_019137115.1 Bacillota bacterium | reverse complement strand
CTCAAAATCAAAGACCTGATGGATTCCGGCGAGCTGGGCCGCGTGTTCCAGTTCCGCCGCCGGCACTGCCTGAGCACGCATACGTGGCCGGACTTCAAAAATTCCTGGCACAACAACAAGTCGCTCAACCGCGATATCTTTGCGGATGATTCCGCCCACGCGATCAACCTGATGCAGTTCCTCTTCGGCATGCCCCAGGAGGTCATCGCGCGCATCACCACGGCCAACTCGCCGGACATCCCCAATGACAACGCAGTGGCGGTGTTCTCCTACCCTAATGGCATGCTGGCGGAAATCTCGTGCAGCTTCTCCTGCTCGGCATCGGAGATCACCACCGAGGTATATCTCGAAAAAGGCAGCATCCAGCAGTACTTTGGCGACGGGCCGGCCACGCGCCTGCCGCGAGTCGCGGGCATGCCGGGGCTGAAATGGTTCAAGGAAGGCGACGGGGACTGGACCGACAGCGGCATCGCCAGCCCCAAGGCGCACGGTGAACGCCTTGTCGCTCAGGCACAGCCCATCGCCGATTTCTTTACCGGCCGTGGACCATCGATCTGCACCGCCCGGGAAGGACGGGACACCCTGCGCCTGGTGCTGGCCTGCTACCTGTCCGAACGGGAGGGCGCGCGGGTGGATGTCCACGACCCACGGGTGTATGAATTCTGACCGGCGCTTGTAATGAGAACATCTGTTTGCTATACTGGGCAAAACACAGGACAGGAGTGACCACGTGAACCTCGCGCAGTTGATTGACACGCTCAAGGCCGACCCGCAGTTCATGCAATGCGTGACCCATTGGCAGGTGGAGGAGCCCCGGCCCGCCCAGTACGCCGAATACCCCGCCAGTGTGGATTCACGCATCCGCGAGGTACTACGCAAGCGTGGCGTGGAATCCCTGTATACCCACCAAGCCGAGTCGGTTCAAATGGCGGAGGACGGCAGGGATTTCGTGGTGGTCACCCCCACGGCGTCCGGCAAAACCATGTGCTACAACATCCCGGTGCTCTCGGCGATCCTCAAAAACCCCGACAGCCGGGCGCTGTACCTGTTCCCCACCAAGGCATTGTCCGCCGACCAGGTGGCGGAGCTGTATGAGCTGGTCACCCTGCTGGACGTGGACATCAAAACCTATACTTATGACGGGGACACGCCGGCTTCCGCCCGTCGGGCGATCCGGCAGGCGGGGCATGTGGTGGTCACCAACCCGGACATGCTGCATTCCAACATTCTGCCCCACCACACCAAGTGGGTGAAGCTCTTTGAAAACCTCAAGTACATCGTCATTGACGAAATTCACGCCTATCGCGGCGTGTTCGGCAGCAACCTGGCCAATGTGCTGCGCCGCCTGCTACGGCTGTGCGATTTCTATGGCAGCAACCCACAGTTCATTCTGTGCAGCGCCACCATCGCCAACCCCGGCGAACTGGCCGGCATCCTAACCGGGCGGGACATCGCGGTCATTGACAAAAGCGGCGCGCCCACCGGCACCAAGCATGTGGTGTTCTACAACCCCCCGGTGGTCAACAAGCAGCTGGGCATCCGCAAAAGCGGGTTGACTGAAACCCGCGCGCTGGCGGCACGGCTGCTCAAAAACGGCATCCAGAGCATCATCTTTGCCCGCAGCCGCGTGCAGGTGGAGGTGCTCACCAAGGCGCTCAAGGAAATGGTGGCCGATCCGATCGGCGCTTCCGGCCGCGTGCGCGGCTACCGCGGCGGCTACCTGCCCTCCGAGCGGCGCGGCATTGAACAGGCGTTGCGCAAAGGGCAGGTGGACGCGGTGATCTCCACCAACGCGCTGGAGCTGGGCATCGACATCGGCGCGCTGGACGCCTGCATCATGTGCGGCTATCCGGGCACGATTGCCAGCACCTGGCAGCAATCCGGCCGCGCGGGGCGGCGGCATGGCGTGTCGCTGACCATATTGGTGGCTTCCAGCGCCGCCATCGACCAATACATCATCTCCCAGCCCGAATACTTTTTCCGCCAGACGCCGGAGCACGCGCTGCTCAACCCCGACAACCTGTACGTGCTGCTGAGCCACATCAAGTGCTCCGCATACGAATTGCCGTTCAAGGACGGGGAGCCGTTCGGCAATGCGCTGGGCGTGGACAGCATGCTGCAATACCTGGAAGAAGCCACGATCCTTCGGCACGTGGGCGACGTGTGGCACTGGTCGGCAGAGGATTTTCCCGCCAGCGAGATCAGTTTGCGCACCGCGATGACCGAGAACTTCCTGATCATGGACATCACCGACCCCGCGCGCGTGCGCATGGTGGGGGAGATGGATCGGTTTGCCGTGCCCATGCTGCTGCATGAGAACGCCATCTACCTGCACGAGGGCGCGCAGTTCCAGGTGGAGAAGCTGGACTTTGACGCTTGCAAGGCGTTCATCCGCCGGGTCAATGTGGATTATTACACCGACGCCGACCTCAACGTCAGCCTGAGCCTGCTGGACATCGACGAGGAAGCGATGCACGCCGCGCGCGGCGAGGTGAAGGTGACGGCGCTGGTCAAAATCTTCAAAAAGATGAAGTTTGACACCGGCGAAAGCCTGGGCTATGGCCCGGTGCGCCTGCCTGAAACCGACATGCACACCACGGCCATGTGGATGACACTGCCGCCAGAGGAATCCGCGCGCTACGGCAAGGATGACCTGCAAGGGGGCATGCTGGGCATCAGCAACCTGATGCGCATCGTGGCGCCGCTGTATCTGATGTGCTCGCCGCGCGATCTGGCGGTGTCCTACCAGGTGAAGTGCCCGTTCACCGACCTGCCCACGCTGATCCTGTATGACAACTGCCCGGGCGGCGTGGGTCTGTCCGAAAAGGCGTACCTGATGCGCGACACGCTGCTGCTGCACGCGGCGCAGGTGGTCAACCAGTGTACGTGCGAAAGCGGCTGCCCGTCCTGCGTGGGGCCGTACGGCGAGGTGGGCCCCACCGGCAAACAGATGGCCAAAGAATTGCTGACCACCCTTATGAAGCTGAACGATGCCCAGCCTTGAGGCGTACCACCGGAACCTGCCTTACTCTTACGCGCCGGGGCTTTTCCCCACGCTGGAGGCGCTGCAGCACGCGCCTGAACGCGTGCGCCGTGTGCTGTTAAGCACGGAAACGGACGAGGGCGACGCGCTCGGACAAATCCGCGCGCTGTGCGCCCGCCACGGCATCCGCATCGAAACGGCCGACCGGGTGCTGCGGCGCCTGTCCGCCAAGGACAACTGCTACGCGGCTGCGGTGTTTGACAAGGCACCGGCTCATCTTTCGCGCGACGCCCGCCATCTGGTGCTCGTCAACCCCATGGACAAGGGCAACATGGGCACCATGCTGCGATCGGCGCTGGGGTTTGGGTTTCTGGATATCGCAGTCATACTGCCCGCGGCGGATTTATATGATCCCCCGGTGGTGCGCGCCAGCATGGGGGCATTGTTCTCCCTGCGCGTGCGCGAATTTGACAGTTTCGACGCGTACCGGGCCGCGCACGCGGAACACGCGCTGTACCTGTTCATGCTGGACGGCGCCGTTGCGCCCGAAGTGGCCGCGCGTGAGGCGGCGCTGCCGTGGTCCCTCGTGATGGGCAATGAAGGCAGCGGCTTACCCAGTAAACTGGCGGAGCTGGGCACCCCTGTGCGCATCCCGCACAGCGGCGCCATTGATTCACTCAACCTGGCGGTGGCGGCAGCCATCGGCATGTATGTCTTTGACCGGGAGGCGCCCGAATAACTACAGCGGCTTTTTCGCCGGCGTGCCGGCCGCGCGCGGATATTGATCCGGCGTGGGCCAGTCTTTTTTGATGACCACCAGCTGATGCCCGGTGTCGGGCACCGGAATGGGGAGGACGCTTTGAAGGCGGCCGCCCAGCAGATGGATCGCGTGTTGCGCGGTGTCCGCTTCGTCCTGTGCTGCGGGCCCTTTCCAGCACAGGGCGTGGCCCCCCACTTTCACATAGGGCAGCAAATACTCCGCCAGCACCCGCAAATGCGCCACCGCGCGGCCGCAGGCGATGTCAAACGCCCCGCGCAGCTCTCCGCGCGCGCCGTCCTCCGCACGCGCGTGCACGACGCGGACGTTGGCAAGCTCCAGCATGCCGATCACCGCATGGAGGAATTTGCAGCGCTTGTTCAGCGCGTCCAGCAGCACAATGGAAAGGTCCTGCCGAAGGATCGCGATGGGCAGCCCGGGGAACCCGGCGCCCGTGCCCACGTCGATCAGGGATGCCCCTTGCGGGAACAATTCTCCCATAGCCAGCGGCAGCAAGGCATCGGCAAAGTGTATGCGCCACGCTTCATCTTTGGGCACGTTGGTCAGGTTGACGCGCGCATTCCAGTCGTACAGCAGCTCC
The DNA here is from genome assembly GCA_019137115.1 of Bacillota bacterium. GTDB lineage: Bacteria > Bacillota > Clostridia > Christensenellales > Aristaeellaceae > JAGVSV01. Next base: position 1,334 of record JAGVSV010000005.1, on the reverse strand, counting down.
GCATACGCGGTCAGCATTTCCCGCTGTGACAGCGTCACTGCAATGCCTGCATCGCCAAGCAACGGGAACAGCGGCTCAAGCATCGCGCGCCTCCTGCTCGAAGCGCGCCAGCAGCTGGTACACCAGCATCTCCAGGCACCCGTCCTCGTTTTGCGCGCCGCTTTTTACCCGGTACTCGGTGTCCACGCACTGCTCATATGACCAGATCAGCGCGGACAGCATGTGCCGTCGGCTGGTGGCCAGCAGTTTGCGCGCCACAAATGGCGGCACCGCCAGCGCGGATGCCACCGCGGCATCGCGCGCGTTCGGGCCCAGTAGTTTGCACAGGAACAGCTGCCGGCACTGCCCTTGCAGCAGCGCCAGCAAAAACAGCCGGGCTTCCCCGTCCCTGATCATGCCGTTCATGAGAGTGACAGCCTTTTCGGCATTGCCTGTCATCACGGCATCGGCCAGATCAAACACCTTGTATTCAGTGGTGCTCGTGGCGATGGCGTGTATGTCATGTACGGTGATGGCGTCCCGGTCGCCCGCGAAGGCCGCAAGTTTTTCGATTTCCTGCCGCAGCAGGTTCATGTCCTCCCCGGCCGTAAACAGCAATTCCTCGGCGGCGTCACCCGTTATGCGCTTGCCCAGCGCCTGCAGGTCGCGCGCCACCCAGCGGATCAGTTCCGGGCGGGACAGCCGGCTGAAGGTGACCACCGCGCCCTGCTTGTTCAGCTGTTTGTACAGCTTGCGCGTGCCATTGGCGCGGCCGCGCGTGACAAACACCAGGCAAGTGGTGTCCGGCAGGCGCTGGACGTACGAGACCAAACGGTCGCCATCGGCGGAGGGTGCGGCGGATTCGCCTTCCTCCCGCTCCACACGCCCCTGCAAATGCGCGGAATCCCTCACGATGACCAGCCTGCGGTCGGCCATCATGGGCAACGTTTCGGCAGTGGCGATCAGCACATCGGCGGCGGGGTCGGTCAGCACGGTTTCATTCATTATGGCCATGCCCTCAGGCAACAGCGCGGAGCGCAGATCATCCAGCGCCTTCAACTTGGTATACTCCTCCTCGCCCTCCAGCAGATAGCAGGGCTGGATGGTCAATTGCTTCAACTGCGCGTAGAACGCCCGCATGTCCATGTCAGAATGCCTCCCCCACAAGGTGGTGGTAGATGGAAACACCGTCCGGCGCTACGGACAGCTGTATGGCGCCGGAGGTGTCGGTGAAAAGCTCCTGACTGCCGGACGCTGTCAGACGCTCTGTGACCGCCTGCGCGCGCTGGCGGTAGGTGTCCGAGGTCGTGATGATCGCCAGCTGCGGCTGAACGATATCCACCATTGGTTGCCGG
>JAGVSV010000257.1 GCA_019137115.1 Bacillota bacterium | reverse complement strand
CAGCATCGTACATCGCCGAAAACGGCGCGGACGGCTGGCAGGGCAGGTGCGGCACGTCAAAGTCCGCCCAGATGTGCCAGGGACGCCCTTCCGCAGCGTAGCCCGTTAACCGGTTCGCTGCCTCGCGCGCCATATAATGGGTAACGGTTTCCTCCAGCGGAACCGTGCTGTCGCCACCAAACCAACCGCCTGGCGCTGCGTCCGGGTATTTCTGCTTCAGCTGCGCCTTATAATCGGCGCTCCGGATGACATCCTGGTAGCCAAAGTCCTCCGGTCCGTGCACGGGCGAGCAGTGCCATTTGCCGATATAGCCCGTGCGGTACCCCAGTGCCGGCAGCCTGGTTGTCCAGGCGTCCCTGCGCTGGGCCGTGGGCGTGTGGAAAAAGTCGTAATTCCAGAAGGCGCCGATATGGTCCGGGTGCCTGCCCGTAATCAGCGCCTGGCGCGCCGGTGCGCACACCGGCATGGGGGTATAAGCCCTGGTAAATACCGCGCTGCGGCTGGCCAGCCTGTCCAGGTGGGGGGTTTTAACGCCGCGCTCCTTCAGGAAGCCAAGGCAGTCCCACCGGAACTGGTCAGCCAGCAGCAGCAGGATATTGGGCCGCTTGTCTGCGCCCCGGTCCATCAGAATACCCTGGAGATATCTCCGTGCAGCGGCGGCAGCCTGTAGGGCACCACCAGCGCACCGCCATTCTCGTAGGAGTCGATGGCTGCGAACGTATACTCCAGCGTGGCCAGGGCGTCACGCCCTGAGGCGCGGATGTGCTCATGGGGCACGTTGTTGGTGACGTCCTCCAAGAACGCATTCAGGCGGGTGGGGAAGGTGGCGCCAAAGTCGGAAACGCCGGTGTTGATGGTTTCGGGCGCGGGGGATGCCATCGACGCCGGGCCGGTCATCTTGTCGATGTCCCAGAAGTGCAGCTTCTCCACGCAGTTTTCGATGCAGAAGGTGCCCTTGGTGCCGGCGTGCTCATAGCTCCACCAGCCGCCCAGGCCGAACATGGCGTCGCCGCGCTGGCTGATCAGGTAGCCTACGCCGCCGTCGGCAAACTTCACGTGGATGGAGTTGATGGACAGCATCGGGTCGCGCTTGGTGGCGCGCACGCCGGGCTTGGACAGGAACGCCTGCACAGCCACAATGTCGCCGCAGAAATAGCGCATCACGCTGAAGGGATGGGCGCAGAACGCCTTCACATGGGAATAGGGCGTCTGCCAGCGCGGGCTGCCGGGGCCGGTGTACTTGGTTTCCGAGCCGTTGAAGCCCACCTTATGGATGCAATATACCAGCTCGCCGATTTTGTCCTGCTGGATCATCTCCATGGCGCGGTCGGCTGGCTCTGTGAAATAGTGGTTCAGGTTGCAGCCCAGGCGCAGCTTGTTGCGAGCGGCGTATGTCACCAGCTCCCTGGCGTCGCGGACGTCCGCGCAGATGGGCTTCTCCACCAGCACGTTTTTACCCGCCTGCAGCGCTTCCATCGCGGGCTCAAAGTGCATGGAGCCGTTGTCATAACCCGATGTGGTCACGGAAACCACATCGATTTCCGGCATGGCTGCCAGCATGTCCTTGAGCGAGTAGAATGCCTTGACGCCGAGCTTTTCCGCCGCGGCGTCCGCCTTTTCCTTCACGATGTCGCATACCGCGACCAGCTCGGACAGCGGGTTGTCCTTGTAGATGCCTGCATGGGTATTGCCAATGCCGCCCATGCCGACGACTGCGCATTTCAGTGCCATGTTGTTTCCTCCTTTAATGTGTAAGCTTTAATGTGTAAGCATATGTTCCTTGCGGTACCCGGACGGCGTGGTGCCGATGTGCCGCTTGAACTCCCTTGAAAAATGGCTCAGGCTGCGGAACCCCGCCGCGCCGGCTGCCGCCTGCACGGCCTCGCCCCGGCGCAGCAGCGCCATGGCCCTGGCAAGCCGGTAGCGGCACAGGTATTCGATGGGCGTGATGCCCGTCACCTGGCGGAACTGCCGCGTGAAGTAGTCGGGGGACACGCCCGCCTGTCTGGCGATTTCGCTGATGGACAGATCGTCGGCGTGGTGCGCGTCGATGTACTGCAGGGCTTTGGACACATAGCCTAAGTACAGCCGCTTGTCGCCGTCCGCCTGCGTCAATTCCGCAAACAGGCGCGCGCACTGCACCGCCAACAGCGTCAGCTCGGCGCGCAGCTGCACCTGCCAGCCTTCGGCGCGCTCCTTCATGACAGCCATCATACCTTCCAGGCGCCTGGTCATCGCCATGCGGCCGGGCAGGCTCAGGTGCACGCGGTCTAAGTAGTCGCTCTGCGATGCGAACAGGCGGGCGCCGCCCGCTGTCCGCCGCAGCTCCTGGCCGGCTTCGCCCAGCGCCGACAGCGTGAACAGACAGTTGAACAGGGCGATGTCGTGGTTGCTGATGTAACGGTGCATGTCACCGGGGCGGATGATGAACAGGTCGCCCGCCATCAGCAGCACCGTGCGGCCGCCCGTTTCGTGCAGGCACGACCCCTCCTGCACGAGCACGATTTCGTAGCAGTCGTGCGCGTGCAGGTTGGTTGCGCCGTGGCGCAGGTGCATGACCGCGATCTGCGGGTCATCCGGCGCCGTGTAAGTGCGGATGCTCAGCAGCCTGTCCTGCGCCGCGGATGGGGCGCTATCAGTCGGGGAAAAGCTCATCCAGGTAAACGACCCGTCCCGTATCCAGCGATTCGATGGCGGCGTGAATGGCCATCTGGGCCTTCAGGCCCTGCAGGCCGCTGCCGTCGATATCCTCCGGGCGGGTGCCCGCCGCCACCTCGCGCACGAAGCTGCGCAGGCGGTCGCGGAAGGTGTCGTCAAAGCCGGCATAGCCGCCGAACACCGGGTTGGTATACACGCGCTTTTCGGGGTTGCCGGCCGGGTACAGCGTCGCTTCGCGCCACATGTCCTCAAATACCAGGCGGCCTTTCAGGCCCGCCACCTCGCAGCGCTCCATGGGATGGCCGCGCGCGATGTCGTAGCTGCTGGTCAGGTGGCCGACAGCGCCGTTCTTGAACTTCATGTTGATGCTGGCGGTGGACCAGATCGTGCGCCCGGAGGATTTCATCGCGAAGCACTGCACGGCTTCGATGTCGCCCATGAAGTAGCGGATGATCTCCATGCTGTGGGGGTTGAGCGCTTTCAGGTGATAGTAGGGCGACTCAAAATCCTGCGGCTTGCCGATCCATAGCGCCATGTTGCAAAACAATAGCTCGCCGATCAGCCCTTCGTCCTGCCAAGCTTTGGCAGCGCGCGCCGCCGGCGTGAAGCGGTGGTTAAAGTCGATGGCAAAGCAGCGGTTGAGCTTTTTCGCCGTGTCCACCATGCGCCTGCCGTCCTCAATGCTGTTGGAGATGGGCTTTTCGCACAGCACATGCGCACCCGCCTCCAGCGCCTGCAGGGTAGGCTTCATGTGGTCGGACGAGTATTCATACCCGCCGGTAGCGACCGACACGATGTCGGGCTTCACCTCGCGCAGCATGGTTTCGGCATCCAGGTAGTACGGCACCCCGTGCTGTTCGCCGGCGGCTTCCGCCCGCTCCGGGATGATGTCACACACGCCGGCCAGCTCCACCATGTCGTCTCCCCGGTAGATACGCGCATGCAGGTTGCCGATGGGCCCCATGCCAATCACGCATACTTTCAGCATGTCAGTCGCCTTTCTTTTCCTTTTTCAGGCGCTCCTGCAGCTTCTGCGCTGTCTGTGAGCTGCCGATGTGCATGGTGTTGTACGCTTCGTCCGACGATTTGAACGGCCCGCGGCCTTCAAAGCCGTGCCAGTCCAGGTTGGTGTACATGGGGTTGGTGCGCCCGGTTTCCTTCTCGCGCCTGGCGATGAACTGCTCCATCCGCTGGGTGAGGCAGGCGACAACCTCGGGCTCCTGCTCGGCGACGTTGTGGTTCTCGTCCGGGTCCTTGATCAGGTTGTACAGCTCCACCGGCTCGCGGTAGTGAAAGTCCGGCTCCAGCGCGCGGATCAGCTTCCATTCTGGGGTGCGCCAGCCGTGTTTGCGCTGCCAGGTGCACTCGGTGATGTAGAACTCAGGCTCCTTCTCGCGCTTGCCCTCGAGGGCGGGCAGTAGGCTGCGGCCATCGAAGCTGTACGGCGTGCCGTCGATGCCGACCAGGTCAAGCAGCGTGGGCATGACGTCCTTGAGCTGGCAGTAGTCGTCCACGCGCACGCCTCTGGGCAGCTTATTGTTCCAGCGCAGGATCAGCGGCACCACCAGCGTGCAGTCGTACAAGCCGTGGTGGTCGAAATAATGGTCGTGGTCATAGAGGGTTTCGCCATGGTCGGAGGTGAATACGACGATGGTATCGTCCTCCAGCCCCAAGTCCGCCAGCTTTTGCAGCAGCGGCTGGATGCAGGCGTCCATGTAGGCGATGGCTGCGTCGTACTGCGCCACGATGTAGTCGCTGCTGGTGCAGCCCGGCGGGAACCAGTCATAGAAGTAGTCACAGAAGGGCTTGAACTGGTACACAGGCTCCAGCGATTTGTTGTTCTCGTCGAACTCATCGCCCTGGAAGAACATCCTGTGGAAGGGTTCGGGCGCCAGGTATGGCGAATGCGGGTCCATATGGCGCAGGAACAGCAGGAAGGGCTTGTCCTGCGCGGCCAGGCGCTCCATCTCCGGGATGGTGACGGCGTTGAGGTTTTCCGCCTTGTGCGAGCGGCCGGTTTCCCAGCTGCCCCAGCCGGAGAAGGAGATGTAGTTGTCATACCCGCGCGCAGCCGGGTTGCCCTCAAAGCCCACCGAGGTCGTGGTGTAGCCGTGGTCGCGCAGCACCTCGGCCAGCGTTTTGACGCCAGGTGCCATGTCGCCCTTGTGGCGCAGCGCCACGGTGTTGGTGCCGAAGCAGTCCCTGCCTGTGAACATGCAGCCATAGCCGGGCGTGGTGGGGATGGACGGGCTGAAACAGTTGTTGAACGTGACGCCGCCCTCGGCATACTTGGTGATGTGCGGCGTGGTCAAGCGGTGGTAGCCGTAATGGCTCATGTGGTCGCGCCTGAGGCTGTCGATGCCGAATAACAGGATGTTGGGTTTCTTTTTGGGCATGTTGTTGTTACCTCCTGATGTTGATATTGTTCAGCGCGCGCCCAGTGCAACAAGGCACGCGTTCATGTAGCCGTAGCTTTCGGCAGAAATGGCGGTGGCGGCTTCGATGGACTGATCCGGCCCGATCACTTCCAGCACCACGGGGCCCTTGTAACCGGCATCCACCATGGCCTTAAAGTAGCCCTGCAGGTTGATGTCGCCCTTGCCGCAGGCCTGATCCCTGGGCGCGCCGGGCGACGGGCCCGGGCCCTTGCAGTCGCGGATGTGGATGTGCCGCACGCGGGAGATCACCTTGGGCAGCGCCTCCTCGGGCTTCTCGCCGGCGCGGTGGATGTGGCTGGGGTCCATGTCGATGCCGAAGGATTGGTCCGGAATGGCAGCCATGGCAGCCAGCGTGGTGTCGGTGTCGAACATGGAAGCGCCCACGTGGGCCTTGCAGCACAGCGTCACGCCATATTCTCCGGCGATGCCGGCCAGCTTTTTCAGGGAAGCGATGTTCTTCTCCAGATCGCCTTCCACGTTCATTTTGCCGGTGGGACCGACATTGACAATCGCCTTCCACGTTCATTTTGCCGGTGGGACCGACATTGACAACGGGCACGCCAAGCTCCTTGGCGGCGGTAAAGGCTTTCACCAGCCGCTCCTCGTCCTGGGAAGCGACTTCCATGGACAGCAGCTCAAGGCCGAAGTCGGCCTGCGCGCGCTTGATTTCAGCCATGCTTTCAGCGGGGTCGTCCAGGTTCAGATGCTCGCACATCCCCTTGATAGCGGACAGCTCCACGCCGTCGTACCCCGACAGCACGATGAGGCGCATGGCCTCATAGACGGGAAAGGGCTTGAAAAGGACGGTGTTTACACCGAGTTTCATGGGATTCTACCTCCTGATCTTGTTGGTGTATACTTGTATGTGTTTAGTATAGGCGTTTTTGCCGGGGAATACAAGGCATGCCGCCAATTTTGAAATATCAACAGCGGATTACATCAAGTTTTGCAGAAAACACCCCCTGTTGATAGGATCGCGCCCCATCGCCCATGGTGGGCAGATACGTCAAAGAGCGGCTTTCACAGTATTTGGAAATACTCAAAGATCAGCCTGCCGGCCCACGGCAGGCAGGATGTTCATGTCGAACCCACAATAGCAAAGAATGCAAAAGGAGTCACCCTAAAAACATCCGGATACAATCCATGAAAACGTCCGGTTGAAACGCATGAAAACCACCGGGTAGTATAACAAATACAGGACAACAAAGAACATCAGCCGCTGTGCA
>JAGVSV010000322.1 GCA_019137115.1 Bacillota bacterium | reverse complement strand
TGGCGGCGGGCATCCAGCTAAACGAAGTGACGGCAACCATTGACTTGAAGCCCGCAGTGTCCGTAGAGCAGCTGACCCAGCGCCTGGACGACGTGCTTGCCGACAACGGGCGCAAACAGTTGATCACGGTGCTGCCCCAGTTTATGCCGCTGTCCCTGGCGCAGGTGTTTCCGGCCATTGCCGGGGTCGCGCCGCACGCGCAGTGCAGCCAGCTGAACCGGCATCAGCGCCAAGCGATCATCGCGACGATGAAAGCCATTCCCCTGCACTTGTTCGCGCCGCGTCCCTTTGACGAGGCAGTGATCACCCGGGGCGGCGTGGCGGTCAGCCAGGTGGATCCCTCCACCATGCAGTCCAAGGTCATCCGCGGCTTGTTTTTCGCCGGGGAATTGCTGGATGTGGACGCGCTGACAGGCGGCTACAATTTGCAGATCGCGTTCAGCACCGGCGCGTTGGCCGGCCGCAGTGCGGCGCGTATTTCTACCCTGTAAGGAGTTATCGTGAACTATATTGTGATGGACCTGGAATGGAACCAACCGCTGTACCGCGGGCAGCAGGCATCCCGCCGGGCGGGCGGCGCCCTGATGGTGGAGCTGATACAGATCGGCGCGGTCAAGCTGGACATGGAGCGCCGCCTGGTGGGTTCCTTTAACCGTTATGTTGCCCCCGTTCACTACCGCAAGATGCACCCGCGCATCCGGCGCATCACCGGCATCAGCCAGGAAGACCTGGCCGATGCGCAGCCTTTTTTGCAGGCGATGGATGATTTCAAAGCCTGGTGCGGCGAGGACCCGCTGTTGGTCACCTGGGGCTGTGACGATGCTTCGGTGCTCAAGCACAACATGGATTTTTTCCGTGTGCCCTTTGAATTGCCAGAAGTATACGACCTGCAAAAGCTGTACGCCATGCAGGACGTTGACGGGCAGCCGGTGCAGCGCAGCCTGCAGGCGGCGCTGAAGCATTACGCGATCGGCACCCGAAACGACCTGTTGTTCCACAACGCCGTGGATGACGCGTATTACACCGCGCTGGTCATGCAGAAGTTGCCGTCTTTTACACAAGCCAGCCTGCAATCCATCGTGAGCGCGCCACGGGCGATGGGGCCGGCCGCCGCGGCGGCGCCCGCCAAGCCAGATACCATCCCGATCAATTCGCCGGAGCAGTATCTTGCCAGCGCCGCCGCGCGCAACGCGTCCTGTCCGACCTGCGGAAGCAAAGGCGTCATCCCGGAGGGGTACGTCCGGCAGCGCAACGGGGACTATATGGCATTGGCCGATTGCCCCAACCACGGGCTGTACTATGTGGTGGTGACCTTCCGGCAGGATGCCGGCAAACCGGTGGCGGTGCGCAGCGCGGAAATGTCCAGCGAGCAAAGCCCCGCCTATGTCGCCACCAAGCACCTGCAATGGGCCCGGAAAATCGCACAGGCACAGGAGATCAGCGCATGAAAATCACCATCAATGGTTCTGAAGGCACGTTTGACCAACCCACAACCGTCCGCGAGTTGATTGCCGCGCTCGCCCCGGATGCGCTGGACACCGCGCTGGGCGCGCTGTCGGGCGGCACGGTGCTGGAGCTTACACAGGTTGTGAATGAAGATATCGACATGACCACGCTGAGCCTTTCGGATGAAGAAGGACGCCGCATGTATGAGCGTTCCCTGCGGTTTGTTTTTTTGCTGGCGGTGAAGCGAAGTTTCCCGGACGCGCAGGTGCGCTTTGAGCACTCCCTGGGTCAGGGTATCTACGTGCGCGTGATCAACCACCGGTTAAGCCTGTTTGAGGTGCTGACCATCGAGGAGGAAATGCGCCACATCATCGCGCAGGATGAGCCGTTCGTTCGGAAGCGCTGGTCGCGCGAGCAGGCGATCGCCTATTTTACACAAAACAACAGCCCGGACAAAGCCAGGCTGCTCAACTACCGGCCGTATTCCTTCTTTGACGTGTATGAAGCCGGCGGCATGGCGGAATACTTTTACGGCGCGATGCTCCCTTCGACCGGGCATGTCAGGGTGTTTGGACTCAGGCCGCGTTCCCCCGGGCTGGTGCTGCTGATGCCCGACCGCGACGATCCGTCCGTCGCTGCGCCACTTATGCACGCGCCCAAGCTGATGGCCATGATGGCCGAATCCAGCTACTGGTGCGATCTGTTCGATTGCATGAATGTGGCGGATCTCAACGACCTGGTCAGCCGCGCCAAACTGCGCGACTTTATCCGGGTGAATGAAGCGCTGCACGACAAATCCATGGCCGGCATTGCCGCTGATATCGCGGAAATGGGATCGCGCGCGATTTTTATCGCGGGCCCCTCCTCCAGCGGGAAAACCACGTTTGCCAACCGGCTGTCCATCCACCTGCGGGTCAATGGTTTGTCGCCGGTGATCATCTCCATGGATGATTTTTACCGGGACCGCGCGGATGTTCCGCTGGAAGCCGACGGCATGCCGGACCTGGAGGCGATCAGCGCCCTGGATGTCGACCTGCTGGAACGCTCGCTGATGAGCCTGCTGGCTGGTGAGGAAACAATGATGCCCCGGTTTGACTTTGCCACCGCTTCGCGCGATCCGGTGATGCGTCCGATGCGGATTACCTCCGCCCAACCGCTGATCATCGAGGGCATCCATGGCCTGAACCCCGCGCTGCACGTGCACTTTGATCCGCGTCTGGTGTGCAGGATCTACATCAGCGAGTTGACCAACCTCAATCTGGACAACCACAACCGCATCCGTACGACCGATGCCCGTCTGCTGCGGCGCATCGTGCGCGACTACAAGTTCAGGAAGACCACGCCGGAGCGCACGCTGGCCATGTGGCCCAGCGTACGGCGCGGTGAGGAGAAATGGATCTTCCCCTTCCAGGAGCAGGCGGATTTTGTGTTCAACAGCGCGCTGCACTACGAGCTGCCGATCCTCAAAACCATGTCGTTTGAAATCCTCAAGCAGGTGCCGCAGGACAGCCCGTACTTCGTGATGTGCAACCGCCTGCTAAAAATCCTGAACTATCTATTGCCTGTTGACATGGACATCCTGGACGAAGTGCCGCCGCTGTCCATCCTGCGGGAGTTCATCGGGGGCAATACATTCTACCTGTACGGCTCTACAGACTGATTGTGGTTTGCTTTTTAAGGCTTGACAAAGCCCTGCCCCGCGTCTATGATACCCCTTGCCTAACCGGTGCCTGGGTGTAGCGCAGCTTGGTAGCGTGCTTGAATGGGGTTCAAGAGGCCGGAGGTTCAAATCCTCTCACCCAGACCAGATCATCCGCTGATTATTATGAAGATCGGCGGATTTTTCTTTGGGAAGAAGATGAGCAGAAATGATCTTAAAAGCGCGCTATTGCTACTTTCGTTACTACTCTTCGCATGCAAGAATCGCCGCCGCCAATCTTGACATTTGTTGCGATATTCAGTACAAGGTAGGTAAGGATTTGCGTGCACAGCAGAATGTGCAGAGATCGTTTGCTGTGCAAGAACGATGGATGGGATATTAGGAGAAAAAGCATGAAGAAGCAGCTGGCATTTTCCGGTGGGGCACCGACGGTGGACGTGTCCACGCTCCCGGAGGAACTTTTCCATTGGCCGATCATCACGCAGGAGGATGAGGACGCGGCGCTGGAGGTCATCCGACAGAACAAGTTTTCCGGCACGGACATCACGATCAAGTTCCAGGATGAGTTTGCCTTGTGGCAGGGACGGAAACACGCGCTGGCGTTCACCAATGGCACGATGGCGCTGTCGGCGGCGATGTTTGCTATTGGGCTGGGCATGGGCGATGAGATCATCTGCCCCACTAAAACATACTGGGGTTCGGTTTCGCAGGCCATCAACTTCGGGGCGTCCGCGGTTTTCTGCAACATCAATGACAAGCTGAGCATGGACCCGGGTGACCTGCCCCGGTGCCTGGGCGAGCACACCAAGGCCATCGTGGTGGTGCATTACTTTGGCTACCCGGCCGACATGGACGCCATCATGGCGTTCGCGAGCAAGCACAACCTGAAGGTGATTGAGGATGTATCGCATGCGCACGGCGCGCTGTACAAAGGCCGCAAGGTGGGCACCTTTGGCGATGTCGCCGCCATGTCCATGATGAGTTGGAAAGGCTTTGCCGCCGGTGAGCTGGGCATGCTGGTGACGGACGACCAGCATCTGTATGAGCGTTCGATCGCCTATGGCCATTACGAGCGCAACAACGCCAAGCACGTAACCTCCGCGGAACTCAGCCCGTATTATGAGATCGCGCTGGGGGGCGTCAAGGGACGCGCCAACCAGCTGTGCACCGCGCTGGGGCGCGGACAGCTGAAGCACTTTGACGCAAGGGTACAGGAAATCGACAGGGCGATGAACTACTTCTGCGACAAAATGGAGGGGCTGCCCGGCGTATATCCATTGCGACCGGAGAAAGGCAGCGGCTCCACGATGGGCGCTTGGTATATGCCGCAGGCGGTGTACAAGCCCGAGGAGTTAAGCGGCGTATCGTCCAAAACCTTCGCCGAAGCCATCCGGAAGGAAACCAACAGCGCTTTCTGCTGGGAGGGCGGCAATTTCCCGCTGCACACCCACCCGTTTTTCCAGACGTTCGACTTCTACAACAGCGGCACGCCCTCCCGCATCCAGTTTGCGCACCGCGACGTGCGGACACTGGATGCCGCGCTCAAGCCGTCGGAGTCCATCTATTGCATGACGATGCCGTGGTTCAAGAAGTTTATACCCGAGCACATCGACCGGTTGGTAGATGCGTTCAAAAACGTGGTTGACAACCATGAACAGCTGCTGCCCCACAACGATGCCACCGCCGGGGGGCGCTGGCACGGCGCCAGCAACGACGGCACCTGATACCCGAGAGCATTCCCGAAAGGATCGATACGATCCATGATCATTGACGCCCACAACCATGCCGACTGGCACGGACACGATATCACGAAAACCCTTGCCAACATGGACCAGTATGGCATCAGCAAGGCGTGGATCCTCTCCTGGGAGGCGCCGCTGTCTGACGTTGATCCGCAGTTCACGCATGCGTTCAATGGCACGGTTTTTGACCCCTCCAACGCAGCTGTCCCCATACCGTTTGAGCGGTGTCTGGCCTACAAGCGCGCGGCGCCCGACCGTTTTGTCCTGGGCTACGCGCCCAATCCAGCGCGGCCGGACGCTGTGGACAGCCTGAAAGCAGCGCTTGCGATCTACGATATCCAGGTGTGCGGCGAGATCAAGTTCCGGATGATGTACGACAACCCCGACTGCATCGACCTGTTCCGGTTCTGCGGCGAGGCCAGGCTGCCGGTCACGATGCACTTTGACTATGCCGGCGCGCAGCGCAACGCCACCAACTACCCGCGCCGCCACTGGTGGTATGGCGGCGGCATCGACAACCTGGAAAACGCGCTCAAGCTGTGTCCTGACACCAACTTCCTGGGCCACGCGCCCGGGTTTTGGTGCCACATCTCCAACGATGACGCCGGGCTGACGCATGCCTACCCCACCGGCCCGGTCATCCCCGGCGGTCGGATTGAAAAAATGCTGGAGACGTACCCCAACCTGTACTGCGACATTTCCGCCGGGTCCGGATGCCGCGCGCTGTCGCGCGATCCGGAGTACACCGTGCGCCTGATCACGCGCTTTCCTGACCGGTTTGTCTATGCCCGGGATTACTTTGATAATGTGCACCAGGAGTTGATCTCCTCGTTGTCGCTGCCGGAGGACATCAGGGACCTTGTCTACTGGAAAAACGCGGAGCGGCTGGTG
>JAGVSV010000154.1 GCA_019137115.1 Bacillota bacterium | reverse complement strand
CCAGCACGCTGTCCCCGCCAAAGGTCATGACCACGGTCTGCTCCGGTCCGGATGGAACGCTGGCGACCGCCTCGGGCGCTTCGGTTGGCTCCGCCACCGGCGCTTGGGTGGGCATGGGAGGTGCGACCGGGTACCGCTCCGGGAACATGGCGCGCATTTGTTCCAGCCGCTGGTCCGGGTCATCCAGCACCAGCACCTTGGTGCCGGTGGGCAGGTGGGACCAGATCCAATACGCGTTCAGGGCGCCTTGGCCAGCGGCGCGTTGCATGCGCACACAGCCGTGCGATGCCTTGGCGCCCAGCGTCGCTTCGTGCTCGGCAAAGCCGCCGCTACGCGTCCAGCCAATCTGGTGGATCAGGTTTCGGCAAAGCCGCCGCTACGCGTCCAGCCAATCTGGTGGATCAGGTTGCCGCCGTCAATGCGGATTGGGAATTCATAGCGATAGCCTTCGCTGTCAAACGGAGCGGTGCGTTTTTCGGTCAGGTAGGCGCCAGCCGGGGTTTCCCGGAACAGCTTGTCGGGCGTGGGCTTGCCGGTGCTGATGGCCATGCTGCCCAATTTCGCCCCGTTTTCATAGACAGTCAGCGTCTGCGCACGCTTGTCGATCACCACGCCATAGCGCGGGTTGGGCGCAACCACCTTGAGCTTCTGTACGGGGACGTACCCTTCGACCGGCTCGCCGTCCTCGGTGCGCCAGCCGCTGACGTAGGCCAGCCCGTCGTCGTCCACCGTATGGACACGCAGCCCCGCTGTCTGCCCATGCACGCTGCCCACCGTGTTGCCATCGGCGTCCTTGATGGGCTGGTGCGAGGTGGCGCCGATGTTCACCACCGTCAGCGGGGCGACCAGCGCGGCCCAGATGTCCCCGTCCGCATCAGACTTGGGCAGGAACGCGGACGGGTCGGTCACCGAAACCGGAGACGGAGCGATGGTTTCCGCCGCCATGACCACCGGCAGCACAACCGGTTCCTGCCGCTCGTTTGCCTGGAAGGAGAGGGTGTATTCACCCGCAGGCAACGTTTTGCCGCCGATGGTGCCGTCAAACTGGAAGGTGCGGGCCTGCGTCCCGCCGGGCTGCAGGTTCCAGGTACGCACGGCGGCGCCGGTTGCGTCATTGAGCGCCACGCGCAGCGATCCCGCAGCCGACAACTGATAATAGACATGGTAATCCAACGGATTGCCGGGGTAGATTGCGTCATGCGACGGCACCGCGTACTGCAGCGCGGTCACGGGCGATCCAACCTTGGCTTGCGCTGTGGCCGGGGGCACATCCGTGCCGTCCAGGGCGGCAGTCAAGGTGACCGTGCCGGAGCGCAGGGGTTCGCCGTGCGCGGCCAGCGCGTCCCAGGAAATCGTGTGCGTGCCTGCGGGGACTGCCAGGCTGTCCACAACCGCGCCTGTCCTGCTTTCCTGCGCCCAGGTGACGGTCAGATGCCCGTCCATAGGGACGGTCACGACCAGTTGGTTGTCGCCATAAGCCCGCACCGTGCCCGGCGCGGTGATGGCGATGCCAGGGGTTTCCGCAGCGCCAAACAACGGCAGGCACATAAGAAAGCAAAGCAAAAGAGCAATCCGAGTCGTACGCATGGGCACATCCTTTCGCGGCCAGTATAGCAGGCATGTGTTCCGCCTGCCAACGTCCTTACCTCAATAGACGCGCAAATGGCCCGGTTTGTTTCATGATGGATAAAAAAAGCCGCCCACCTGGGGCGGCGGCAGGCAGGGACTGCCTATTGCGGCGGCTGTACGTCCGCGCCGTTGACAAAAGCCACGAATTTCTCGTCGTACTTGACCGGGTACCAGCCGTTCTCGGGCGCGCCGAGGGCCACCAGCGTGGCGCCCTGGGCGGCGTCCTCCACCTTGTGCCAATCCGTTCCGGGGCCGGTGTACAGCGGCGTCTTGCGCAGGGTGACCAGGTTGAGCGCGTAGCCCGTCTGGTAGACGGCCAGCTCGGTGTCCGTCCAGGCCTTCACACCCATGTCGATGAACGCGGACGCGTTGCGCAGGCTGACGATGTAGTAGTTGTTCCACGTGCCGATGACCGGCAGCACGGTATAGCGCGGCAAATCCCCCACGTGCTTGGAGTTCGGGTCGGGCGCAGCCAGCGCGGCCACGCCGCTTTGCCGCAAGGTGAGCACCACAGGGTTTTTGGCCAGGTACACATC
Source organism: Bacillota bacterium (assembly GCA_019137115.1). Lineage (GTDB taxonomy): Bacteria > Bacillota > Clostridia > Christensenellales > Aristaeellaceae > JAGVSV01. The sequence continues at coordinate 3,943 of JAGVSV010000154.1, read as the reverse complement.
GCGCAGATAGCCGGTGTAGCTGTTGCCCTTGTCATCCACATAGGTGGCTTGCACCCAGCCGTTCGCGTCGCTGATCAGGGAAACCTGGCTGCCGCCGTTGATGCGGGTGATGGTTTTTCCCTGGTAGGACGGCTGATCGCGCATGGTCACGCGGGAAGCCAGCACAATCGCGCGGTTGAATACCGGGCCCTGCCCGCGGTTGTCGCCGCCCACGTAGGACGAGGCCAGCGCCAGGCCAGGGACGGCCAGCGCCAACACTAGCACCAATGCCAGAAAACGTAAAGTATGTTTCATTGAACAACACCTCCTGAATCATTATACCCGCACCGGGGCTTGCTGAACGCCTGCGGGACATGCTGGGTACGCCCATATAACGTGATGAAGCTTGATATCCCTGCCGCCGCACCCTTGAAAGTATCGGCGTTGCGCCGTATAATGGGCACGCTGCGGCCGCGTGGGTTCTTGGTGCGCGGCGGAAAAGGCGACTTGCCTTCTGCGCCAATATGACTGGGAGGGATCAACCATGGACTTATCGGGAATCCTGGGCAACCTGTTCTCCGGCGTGTCGTATCTTTTCACGGCGGAGGGGCTCAAGACGCTGGTGATGTTTGTCATAGCGGGCACGCTGATCTATCTGGCGATTAAGAAGGACTATGAGCCGGCGCTGCTGCTGCCCATCGGCTTTGGCGCGATCCTGGCCAATTTGCCGCCGGTGCTGGAGACGATGATGCCCTCGGCGCTGGGCACGGCCGCGGAGCCGGGCTTCCTGACGGTGCTATTTGAGGCGGGCATCCGCAACGAGCTGTTTCCGGTGCTGATCTTTATCGCGGTGGGCGCCATGATCGACTTTTCCCCGCTGATGAAGGATCCTTCGATGATTTTCTTTGGCGCGGCGGCGCAGTTTGGCATCTTTGCCACGTTCCTGCTGTCCATCGTACTGTTGCCGTTTGTTCTGCCCGCCCATCAGGCAGCCGACAGCAACCTGGTCTTCCGCCTGGCCTCCGCCATCGGCATTATCGGGGCTGCGGACGGGCCCACCACGTTGTACGTGGCCAACCACTTTGACCTGCGCGAGTTTATGGCTCCGATCTCGGTGGCGGCGTACAGCTATATGTCGCTGGTGCCGGTGATCCAGCCGCCGGTCATCAAGGCGCTGACCACCCGCGAAGAGCGGATGATCCGCATGGAGTACCACGAGAGCCGCGCACCCAAGGTCGCCCTGATCCTGTTCCCGATCATCGTCACGCTGGTCGCGGGCATCATCGTGCCCATGAGCGCGCCGCTGATCGGCTCCTTGATGTTCGGCAACCTGATCCGCGAGTGCGGGGTGCTGGAGCGGCTGTCCAAAACCGCGCAGAACGAGCTGGCCAACCTGGTCACCATCCTGCTGGGCATCTCGATCGGTTCCACGATGGTGGCGCAGAACTTCCTGCGCTGGGACACGGCGCTGATCATGCTCCTGGGCTTGTTCGCGTTTGTGTTTGACACGGCAGGCGGCGTGCTGTTTGCCAAGTTCCTGAACATCTTCCGCAAAAACAAGGTAAACCCGATGATCGGCGCGGCAGGCATCTCGGCCTTCCCGATGAGTGCCCGGGTCATCCAGAAGATGGCCAAGGATGAGGACCCCTACAACTTTATCCTGATGCAGGCAACCAGCGCCAACGTGGCCGGCCAGCTGGGCTCGGTCGTGGCGGGCGGTCTGATCATTACGCTCGTGTCGATGCTGATCAAATAAGGAGGGTGCACGAATGAACCTGGGATTTGTTGACGGACTGTATATCTCGGCGCTGGGCCTGGCCGGCGTGTTTCTGGTGCTGACGCTGTTCTATGTGACCATCCGAACTCTGCAGAAGATCGGCGCGAAGGAAAAAGAGGAATAAACCCGGCATATGCCGATGCAAGCGGGGCGCTCAGGCGTCCTGCTTTTTTGCATGGCGGCGGGGGAAGCCGGTTGCCAACAGGATGGCGGACAAGGTCAGGGCGACCAGCGCCGGCCAGGGGGACATCGTTTCCCGCAGGTATACGCCTCCCTCCCCCGGCTTGGGCAGCGGCACGGGGTCATAGGGCATGCCGTTATCCAGCGCCAGCGCGCGCACATTGAGCAGGTGGATGACCGGTACGCCATGTGCCAGATGCTCCAGCATGGCGCCGCGCACCGGGCTGTCCGGCATGGTGTCCAGCGTGCGCGTAAGCCCCGGCCGCACAGTCAGCGACATCCCCTCGGCCCCCAGGTTGGCAAGCGCGCCGCCCACATTTACAAAGGCTTTGACATCCTTGCCGTACAGCGCTATGCGCTTTTCGATGTTGGCGGCAAGGTCAGGCTCATCTAGCAACGGGTAGCCGTCCTCCTCTGCCAGCGTCAGCACGACCGAACGGGCATCCTCCCAGTAGGGGTTGTGCCCCTGGTCGCCCTCGCCGCCCGGCGAAACCGCCAGCATGTCAAACGAGAGAAGCCCCTGTTCGGACAGGAACTTGAGCATCCGGATGGTGGTCATCTCCGGCCGGGAGCCGCCGTACATGGACGACCCGTAGCTGGCGATGACCCGCGCCTCCAAACCCATCACATCCGCCGCTGAAAGCGCGGCTAATCCCAAGCCGGGGAACGAACCGCTCAGCCCCACGGCGATGGCGTCACTGGGCTTCAGCCCCGCATCACGATAGTATGCCGCCAGCAAGGCGGCGAAATTGGGGTTGAGCGATGTGCGCTTGGCCTCCAGCACGCCCAGGGAGGACGTCAGCGGCGACCACTGCGGCCCGATCAGACCGGTGCGGTTGATGTCCTCGGGCTCCAGGGCGATGCCCTGATCGGTGATCATGCCGGTCAGCGCGCGCTCCGTCTGCTGCATCTTTTGAGCGGCGGCCAACATCACATCGTAATCCGGGCGGAGCGCGGTGCCGCGCGTAAGCAGCGTGAGCGCCACGCCGACGACCAGCCCACAGCAGATGACCGCCAGGCGAACAAGCGGTATCTTGCCCGCGCGCGGGCGCAGCTCCTTCATGGCGAGCCCAGCGCCGTGCCCAGCGCCAGCAGCAGCCATACGACCAGGGCGACCAATACAACCGAAAGCAGCGTGCGCCAGAAGCCCTGGCGCAGCATGTCATTGGCGATCAGCCCCGGGATGATGCGGCCCACAACGCGCACATCGGCAGGCAGCTGGATGAACGGCAGCAAAAAGCGCTCCGCCAGAAACCACGCGACGAAACTGAGCGCCACGGTCAGTGCAAAGCGTCTGCGGCCATACAGGATCACGCGCACAGACAGCGCGCGCATGGCCAGCCAAATCAAACCCGAAAAAGCCAGCGTCGCCCCGATCCGGGCGGGTTGCTGCACAAACAGCGCGAAGTACCCGGCCGACACCAGCCCGCCGGTGAGCATGCCCGTTATTTCGGTATAGATAAGCCCCAGCAGCACGCTCAAAGCAATCGCGGCGTCAAGCATGGTTCCCCTCCCTCAGGAAGTTGATCAAATACAGCCCCTGACCCTTGATGTTGCCGAAGCATAGCAGCACGCAGTCCTCCTGGGCGATTGTGCGCAGCCATTCTTTGGGTTCGGGCACCGGCAAGGCGGGGATGCCCGTGCGGCGCGCGAAGGTGCGCGCCGCAAACTTGGGCTGATCCCCCGTGACGCCAATGGCGCGAAAGGGCACGCCAGATTTCGCCAGCGCCTCGGCAAATATCGGCAGGCGGTACATCCGGTCGGCGCGGTGGTTGAACAGCGCGTACACCGCGCGTTCCTCTTGCTGCAGGTTGGCCAGCACGTCCTGGAAGGAAGGCACATCGTTGACCGCAAACGCGTTGATCACGGTGCATTTGCCTATCTGAAACGGCCCCGCCATCCCGGCGTCCGCCTGTGCCAGGCGCATGCCGGACAGCGCGGTTGCCCTGGGGATGCCCAGCGCGTCGGTCAGCGCAAGCACGAGCGAGACGTTATCCGCAGGCGTGG
>JAGVSV010000254.1 GCA_019137115.1 Bacillota bacterium | reverse complement strand
TTGGCCTGGCGGGCGGTGCGCTCCGCGCTTTCCAGCAGGTGTTTTCCGGCCTGGCTGTACAGGGTGTTCAGCGCTGTTTCCAGCGAGCGCACCTCTGCCTCCAGCCGGGCCACCGGCTCCGCCGGGGGTTTGCTTGCCATGTCCGCCCTCCTTTCCTCGTTCACATCAAGTGTAGGAAAGAAGGCGGGCACATGCCAGCGACAAAAGGGGCGAAGTGTCAGATACCGCACACAAACGCCCAAATGTGCGGAATTGTCAGCGTGGGCGCGCGATGGTACACTGAACACAGAAGCCACACGGAAAGGCGGGCACGCCATGCAGCCGAAAAGCGATCTGCGCGTGCGCAAAACAAAACAGGCGCTGGTCAGCGCCATGTTCACGCTGCTCACGCGCACCCCGTTTCCAAAGATCACGGTCAATGACCTGTGCGCCCAGGCGCTGGTCAGCCGCAGCGCATTCTACGCCCACTTTCTGGACAAGTATGACCTGATGCTGTACAGCCTGAACCAGCTGCGGGAGCAATGGTTTGAGCAGGCCCGGACCCGCAGCGTGCAGGAACAGCTGCGGCACATCCTGGGCAGCATCCGGCAGGACAGCCGCATGTTTGAAAACCTGCTGCTGGCCGAATATGATGGCGAGCTGGTTGCGCTGCTGCGCAAGGGGTTTTTAGAGCAGCTCGAGCAGCGGGAGCAGGGTTCCGGCTTGCCGCACCCGAGGGACATTTCCGCCCTGTTCTACGCGGCGGGCATCGCGGGGGCGATCATGCAGTGGATCAGCACCGGCATGGCGTACTCGGTGGCGGACATGACCGCGTGCTTAAGCGCGCTGCTGCCCGGACCCGACGCCGAACAGGCGTGAAGGGCATCCGGGCAGCATATTTTTATAGGCCGGTTGTTGTGATGCTGTGATCAGTACGCGCCGTATTCCAGCGCGGTATTGATGAACGTTTTGTAGTTCGCCTCGGTTTTGCTGGACAGCGGGATATTGATCGGGCTGGCCGTGGGCATGATCACATACCCGTAGCCGTCCTTCGCCTCGCGCATGCACTGTTGGACGGTGTCGCGCACCTGTTCCCCGCTGGCGTGCTCCAGCAATTTCAATTGCAGGTTGCCAAACACGCACAGTTTCCCGGCCACGCGCTGCTTGAGTTCGCCCAGTTCGATGTCGCCGTCCGGCGGCGCCTCGCACGGGTCGATTGCGTCTGCCCCGCAGGACAGGATCATGTCCAGCACGTGCTTCACCTTGCCGTGGCTGTGGATGCGCACCAGCCCGCCATACCGGTGGATCAGGTCGGTCATCTGGGTGACGTACGGCACCACAAACCGCTCAAAATAGCGCGGCGGCAGGTAGGGCGGGGTGATGTACTCCGGCCCGCAGATCCGGTACAGGTCGACCACCTGGGCTTTGAGCATGTTTTCCAGGTTGATCATGTTGCGGCGGTGGATTTCCTCCATCGCGTGGGCGAAGTGGTCGGTTTCGGTCATCGCCCACACGGTGGCCTCGCCAAACTCCATGATCTCCATCGCGGTGCATGCCGGGTCGCCCAGCGACGCCATCACGATGCCGTGCTGGCCCACCTCGGCGCTGATGCGGGGAAAATCGCTGGCGTCGTACGTCTGCGGCACAAAGGGGATGGACAGGTAGTCGTCCACATCCTGCGGCGTTTTGCAGATATGCTCGGTGTGCCAGGTGGTGATGACGTCCTTGTACACCTTGTCCGTCCACGTAAGCGTCCGTCCGGAGGGCGTCACCGCCCGGTACTGCGTGGTGGTCAGCCCGCGCGCCACGTCCTCGGTGCTGGTGTGCGTGATTTCGGTCGGGTGCGCCGATAGGGCAAACACGCCGTCATGCGAGGGGTTCCACATCGCCACCGCGTCGGTGTGTTCGCGGATATACGCCATCAGCCCCTGATAGCTGGGCTCCTGGTTTTCAAAGCTGTGGCTGTTGCGCGCGCACAGCTCATACGTATTGATCGGCACACGATCCACCGGTTTGCATTGAATCGCTCTGAGCAGCCGTTCTCGGGATGTCATGCTACCTCCTGCGCGCTAACCTTTCAGCGCGCCGATCATTCAAATACACAGGTGACCTTCAGTTCTGGTGGCCCCTTCCGCAGCAGCGCTTGTACTTCTCCCCGCTGCCGCATGGGCAGGGGCTGTTGCGGCCCGGCTTGGGCTGCGGGGAGAGCGGGTAGGAGAGGACGCGGGGTTCCCGCTCCCCATACAGCGCGGCCATCTCCAAAGGTGTGTGGCCGCAGTTGTCGTACATACGCGTGTTGTTGATCAGATCGCTGAACAACGCCAGCAGTTCGTTGGTCTGCTTGAGGCTCTCAAGCGTGATGCGCTGCTCGTCCAGCATCTCAAGCAGCATGTTGACCCCATTGTTGCCGCACCGGATCTCGTAAACGATCTCCTCCAGCAGGCTTTCCACGTGCTTCGCGTCCATCCCAAGCCGAACCAAAAAGGCACGCACCTCCAGGTATTGCGGGGTCTGATCGACAAAGTCCTCGTCCGCGTAGCGCAGCAACTCCTCCGCACCGGGCGCATAGAAGGGCTTGTCGGCCTGCTGGCGGCGCACCGCATCAAACGCTTCGGCCTCCCGGACGCCATAGTGCACCAGATAATTGTTGTCCATGGTCCCCGTGGACTCTTTGCCGCACTCGTGCCCGTCCTCCCCCATGATATACAGGATAGGCTCATCTCCCTGATGGAGCAGGACGCAGTAGATGATAAAGGCGGCCAGGGAGATCTCCTGCTGCTGCGCATTGAACAGATCGTGTACAAAAACCAGGGGCACGACCCCATACAGGTTGACGGCAGCCGTGGCATATTCGACGATCAGCCCGCGGGTCTGCGTGGGCATCAGGTTGATCTCCAGGGTGGCGCGCAGAAACTCAAGGGCTTCGGGATGTTCGTTCAGTTCGCGCAGCATCCGGCGCAGATGGTATGCGCCGCTGGCCAGGCTGCCCGAGGAGCGGATGACCTGCGGCTCCGCCACTTCTTCATCGGTGGTCTTGATCCGGCGGCAGTTGAAGGTGAAGGCCGGCACGGACGTCGTGAAGACCATCCGGCCTACATCAGCAAAGGGGCTGTCTATTAGCATCACCCGGCGCATGGCGGTGGTCGTCTTGGTGTTGTTGCGGCTGTACTTGTTTGGTTTGCCCGGCTTGACCTCCGACACCGCCAAAAAGGCGGGCGCCGAGGCGTCCGTGAGGTCATAGGCCGACAGGATGGCGTCGCTGAGCACCTGCAGGCTGGCGATGCTGCTGATGCGTATGTGGCGGTAGACGCCGGAGCCGTTGGCGACCGAGATGACGTAACTGCTCATGCTGCCTCCTGTGCGGGCGGCGGGTTCCGTGAGATCATGCCGGGAGTTTCTGCTGCCATGATACCATCCCGAAGCGGCAGCGCGCAAAACAAAAGCCGTCAGCGGCGCCCGCGGGCAACATAACACCGAACAGCGGCGGGCCCTTACACCCGAAACCTGTCATACCGCACCGCGCAGTCCAGGCACAGTTTTCTGCCGTCCTGGATGCGGATCCAGTTGGCGCCGGCGGTTTCGCCGCAGGCGTCGCAGGGGTAGGAGTCAAAGATGCGCGCGCGCTCAGGGAGCGGGATGGTTGCCGGTTTGACGTCAAACAGGGCGTCGGGTTGCGCATTCGTCAGATAGTCAAAGGATTGTTCGCGCGTCATGCCCTCGGGCAGGGGTTTTAACACCAGGCGCACGCTCTGTCCGGTGGTGCGGTTGTAGAACGAATACGCGTTTTTGCCGGTGATATGAAACAGCAAATTGCCCTTGCCCACGCTGCACCCCAAGAGCACCTGGATGGCGTCCACGCCGCAGGCGTCGTTTTCGGTGATGCACACGACGTCCTCGTCGGGCGAGAAATAAAGCTCCAGCAGTTCCATCACCCGCAGCACGGCCTTGTAGCCGATGGTCAGCCCGCCGCACACATGGCCGTGGAAGTCCGCGCACCTGCGCCACATGGCTTGCTGAACGCTCTGTTTATTCATCTGCTCATCCCCTGGTTGATCCATTCTGCCTCCTATACCACCACCGGCACCACGTGCCCGTCAATCACCGGCAGACGCACGTGGATGCCATATACATCATACAGCGCTTCGGGGGTGATGACCTCCATGCCGCCTGCCGCGTACACCCGCCCCTCGTGCATCAAGAGAAATGTATCTCCGTAGCGCAGCGCCAGCGCCAGGTCGTGGATGACCGTCACCACGGCGAAATGCTTTTCCCTGGCCAGCACGCGCACCAGGTGCAGCATTTCGTGCTGGTTTTTGGGGTCGAGGTTGCTGGTGGGTTCGTCCAGCAGCAACAGCTGCGGTTGCTGCACCAACGCGCGGGCGAGCATGATCTTTTGCAGCTCGCCGCCGGACAGCTCGTTCATGTACCGCAAGCGGAACGCCTGCATGCCCATGCGGCCCAGCATGTCATCGCACAGGCGCAGATCCTCGTCCGTCGCGCCCCAGGCCATCCAGGGCTTGCGGCCCAGCAGCACGCAGTCAAACACCGTCATGTGGCTCATTTCGTTCTTCTGCGCCACATAGGCCACACTCTGGGCGGTCTGCCGGCGGCTTAAGCGGAGCACGTCCAGCCCGTCCACCAGCACTTGCCCTGCTTGCGGCGTCAGCACACGGTTGAGCGCGTTGATCAGCGTGCTTTTGCCCGCGCCGTTGTTGCCCAGGATCATCAGGCACTGCCCGCGCCGTACGTCAAAGGACACGTGGTCGACCACTTTTTCTCGGCCATAGGAAAACGTGATGCCCCGAACCGAGATCATCGGCTGCGCCCGCCTTTGACGGCCAGGTACAAAAACAGCGGCGCGCCCAGAAATGAGGTCAGCGCGCCGATGGGCAGCACCGCCGGCGGCATCAGCATGCGCGAGGCGATCTCGGCCAGCGCCATCAGGATGCTGCCCAGCAGCGCCGAGGCGGGAATCAGAAACCGGTGGTCATTGCCCACCAGCCGCCGGGCGATGTGCGGGGCGATCAGCCCCACAAACCCGATGCTGCCCACAAACGCAACCGACACCGCGCTCACCAGCGCGCAGGCCACCATGCTGGTCAACACCAGCGCGTTGACCGGAACGCCCAGCGACTTGGCCGTGTGCGCACCGCCCTCCATGGCGTTGTAGTTCCAGCGGTTGAACATGAAGTAGACAAACGCCGCCGCAGCGCACACCGCGATCAGCAGGATCTCGTGCCATCCGGCGCGCCCCAGGCTGCCAAACGTCCAGTACACCACGCTGGCGACCATCACGTCATCGGCAAAGTACTGCAAAAGCGCGGTGGCGCCGGTGAACAGCGCGCTTAGCGCGACGCCCGCCAGCACCATCGTGGCCGGCTGCATGCCCACCGAGCGGGAGAGCAGCAGCACCACGGCGGTGGTGGTCATGCCGCCCAAAAAGGCGCACAGCGACACGGTGTACGGGTTGGTCACCGTGATGGCGGAGGCCGCGCCGCCGGCGTTGGTCTGCACGCCTGCGCCCAGATACAAAATGGCGACCGCCGCGCCAAAGGACGCCCCTTGCAGCACGCCCAGCGTGGACGCCGACGCCAGCGGGTTGCGCAGCACGTTTTGCATCACGCACCCGGCCATGGCCAGCGCCGCCCCCACCACCGCGCCCACCGCCAGCCGGGGCAGGCGCACATTGCGCACGATGGTGCGCGCGCCGGACGCGGTGTCGGTAAACAGCGCGCCCAGCACCTGCTGTACCGTCAGCCCCGAGGAGCCCAGCAGCA
>JAGVSV010000014.1 GCA_019137115.1 Bacillota bacterium | reverse complement strand
TGCGCTCCTCATTCGGATCTTCCTGCAAATCAAATAACAGGTTGGGGCCGTCGGGATACCGCCGCACGTACTTGTACCGCCCCTTGATTAGCATGCGCGTGGCGCCGTACTCGTCATATACGCAGGCTTCCTCCTGCGCGCGGTCGTTCTGCCCTGTCAGCACCTCCAGAAAGCTCCGTCCGGTATGCTTTAGCCTGGACTCAACACCTGCCAGCTCCAGCACGGTGGCAAACCAGTCGCACGCCGAAATCACGGTTTGCGAGATTCTTCCCTTCGGCACCAGACCCTCCGCGCGCACAATGAACGGCACGCGCACCGAGCTTTCGTACATGTTGAACGGGAACGTGCCATTGCCTTTCCCCCATATGCCATGGTGCCCGCAGTTGAACCCGTTGTCGGACGTGAACACCACGATGGTGTCCTTAAGGATACCCTCCTGCTCCAGCGTCGCCAGGATGTCGCCGATGCCGGCATCCATAGCTGCAACGCTGCCGAAATACCCTTGCAGCATCTCGTTGCGCTCATCAGAAAACTGCTGGTACGGGATCTGGTCGGGGTGCGGCGCCGGGGTGGGACAGCTGTCAAAGGCGCTGTCACGGAACAGATCGGTGTACATCTTCGGGTGGCTGTTGATCCACGGCGTGTGCGGCGCGGTGTAGCCGATGTGGGCATAGAACGGTTTTTTTGCCCGCGCGCTGTCCCGGATGAAGCCACACGCATCCTTGGTGATCGCATCGGTCAGGTACCCTTCCTGGATGATCCGTTGACCATCGCGCACCATGGGCGCGTTGTAGTACGGGCCGCCGCCGCGCTGGTGGCAGTACCAGTGGGTGAAGCCCTGCTGCGGACGCTGGCTGTCACCCAGGTGCCATTTGCCGCTCAAGCCACACACATACCCGGACTGCTGAAGCAGGGCGGTATAGCATATGTGATCCTTTAGGTATTCCACCGGATGGTCGCCGTCTGCCGCAATATTGCCCAGGCGCAGCCAGTCCGCCACGCCGTGCATGGAGGGCATCAGCCCCGTGTACAGGCTGGCGCGCGCCGGCGAACACACCGGGGAAGCGCAGTAGAAGCGCTGCAACTGCATGCCCTCCCGCGCCAGCCGGTCGATGTTGGGCGTCACCGCGTCACGGTTGCCCTCACAGCCCAGCGTCCAGTGCCCCAGATCATCGGCGATGATGAACACAATATTCGGTCGCTTCATGCTCCCCTCCACAGCGTAAAAACCATGCACCCATACAGCGTTGTGCCCCCGGATGATTCGTGCGCATTCTATCATGGGGTCAGATAAGTGGCAACGAGATGCCCGCAGTCATCGCGCTGGATATCTTGCGTTCCGCCACCCAAGCCGCTATGATAAGGTCAAACATTGCATGAAGCCGGCCGCTGTTCCTAGATGGGTCCGGAACGCGCTGCCGGGGACACACAAGAACGGGAGGGCCATACGCCGGTGCTCAAAGAACGTGCGCGAAACTATTTTCTGCATCAGGACTACAACTGCGCCGAGTCCATCCTGCTGGCGGCCAGCGATGAGTACGACCTGGGCGTCACGGCCGACAGCCTCAAGCTGCTGTCCGGCTTTGGCGGCGGCATGGGCGCCAAACGCCTGTGCGGTGCGCTGGCCGGCTGCGTGGCGGCACTGGGGATGATGACGGTCGAAACCAAGGCGCACACCACCCCGGGCTTTGGGCCGCTGTGCGGCGCATTGACCGATCGTTTTATCGACACGCTGGGCTCTGACCAGTGTGCCGACCTGACGCCCCATTACCGCAAGGAGGGCGTGCGATGTGTGCTGGCGGTGGAGGAAGCCGCCGTGCTGTTGGACACCTTTTTGCGGGAGCAGGGCATTGTGAAAGGAGAGGTTCCACATGGCGGTGCTGTATGACGGGACCGTGCGCGCGGGCATTGTGATCGCCCCGGACGCGCCGGAACAGGCAAAATACGCGGCCAGTCAGCTGCGGCACTATCTGGGTCTGATGACCGGCGGCTCGTTTGCGGTGACCCATGGCGTGCCGGGGGATCATGACATTGGACTGTTGGGCAGCGATGTGTCCCTGGGCGACGATGGGTTCACGATTGATGCGAACGCCGAGGGCATCCGCATCACCGGCAACAAGCGGGGCATCCTTTACGGCGTGTACGAGCTGCTGGAGCGGCTGGGCTGCCGGTTCTTCGCTATCGACTGTGAGGTGGTGCCGCTGCACCATACCCTGACGGTGCCGGATATGCGGGTCAGGCAGGTGCCGGCGCTTGAGTACAGGGAGCACAACTACTCCGACCTGACCCAGAACACGATGTTTGCGGTCAAATCCCGCGTCAACGGCCAGTCCCATAAGATCAGTGAAGCCATGGGCGGCCACATCAGCTACGCGTGGTTCGTGCACACGTTTGATCACATGGTGCCGCAGGAAAAATATGAAAAGAGCCACCCGGAGTACTACGCACTGGTGGACGGCAAACGGCAGACGCAGAAGCACACCGGACAGCTGTGCCTGAGCCAGGAGGGCACGCTGGAGGCGACCATTCAGTCCGTGCGCGAGGCGCTGCACAACAACCCGGACGCCAAAATGATCTCGCTGTCGCAGAACGACTGGAACGGCAACAACTGCCAGTGCGCGGACTGCGTGGCGTCGGACAACAAGGAGGGTTCGCCTGCCGGCACGCTGACCAACTTTGTCAACAAGGTGGCCGAGCGTCTGGAAACTGAGTTCCCGCAGGTGGTGTTCTCCACGCTGGCGTACCAGTATACGCGGCCAGCCCCAAAATACGCGAAGCCACGGCACAATGTGTCCGTCCAGCTGTGCTCGATCGAGTGCTGCTTTGCCCACCCGATGGAAACCTGCGACGACCAGAACCGCAGAGTGAAGCGGCCGGACGGCTCCGCCGGTACCTTCATGGATGATCTGGTGGACTGGGGCAAAGTGTCGCGCCGCAACTTCATCTGGGACTATACGACCTGCTTTGCACACTACCCCACGCCACACCCCAACTGGCGCAGCCTGCAGCCCAACATGCGCGCGTTTGTCAAAAACGGCGTGACCGGCGTGTTTGAGCAGGGCAACGGCGCCAAAGGCGGCGGCACCGATCTGAACGAGTTGCGCGCGTACGTGATCGCCAAGCTCCTGTGGGACAAGGATACTGACGTTGCGCGCCACATCCGGGAGTTTACCGACGCCTACTACGGCGACGCCGCCCCGATGGTGCGGGCATACATCGACCTGATCTGCGACAAGGCGGAGCAGGACAACATCCACGTGGGCTTCAATGATGAGCCGTCCGACGAGCTGTTCTCCGACGAGATGCTGGACAGGATGGAAGCGCTGCTCCAAAAAGGCAAGGAAGCGGTGCGCGGCGACGCCATCCGCCTGTTCCGGGTGGACAAGGCGCTGCTGTCGCCCCGCTATGTGCGCATCCGGCGGAACGTCAAGCGCGGCCGCGGCGATGTCCGCGTGCTCAACGCGTTTTACTCCGACTGGCGCGCGCACCGCATGACCCGCATGGAGGAGTGGTTTTCCGGCGAAAGCTCCCTGCGCAGCATGCTGGACGGCAAGCCGCGCAGCGTGGACTACTTCACCCATTGGATCGACGAAAGTCCGGAGGTGTTGTGATATGTACCCATTCCGTACTGCCACGCCGGAACAGGTGGGCGTGTCCTCCCTGTGGATTGACCAGTTTCTGACCCGGCTGGCCAGCCGGGGGCTGATGATGCACAGCGTTATGATGCTGCGGCACGGGCTGGTGTTTGCCGAGGGGTATTATGCCCCGTTCCGGCAGCAGGACAAGCACCGGATGTACTCGGTTAGCAAATCGTTTGTGGCAACAGCCATCGGCATGCTGGCGGATGAGGGCAGGCTACAGCTGTCGGACAAGGTGGTCAATTACTTCCCGGACAAAGTGCCGGCGGACGCGCACCCGTATATCCGGGAGATGACCATCCGCGACCTGCTGCGCATGGCGACGCCGTACTCCTATACCACGTATGTGGGCGACACCGAGGACTGGGCCAGGACGTTCTTCACCAGCAAGCCTGACCACCCGCCGGGGACGCTGTTCAGCTACGATACCTCGGGCAGCTATATCCTGACGGTCATCGTGGAGCGCATCGCCCAGATGCCGATGCTGGACTACATGCGCGAGCGGGGGCTGGAGGCGCTGGGGTTTTCCAAGGACGCCTGGTGCGTCAAGGCGCCCGAGGGCAACAGCTGGGCGGGGTCGGGCGTGATCTGCACCACGCGGGACATGGCGCTTCTGGGCCTTGTGTATCGCAACGGCGGCATGCTGGACGGCAAGCGCCTGCTGTCGGAATCCTATACGCGAGAAGCAACCCGCCGGCAGATTGACAACGCTACCCAGGGCGCGCGTGATTATATGCACGGCCATGGCTACGGCTACCAGATCTGGATGACGCATGACGACAGCTATGCCTTTGCCGGCATGGGCGGGCAGTTGATGATCTGCATCCCCCGGCTGGACATGATCTTCGCGTGTACGGCCGACCTGCAGGGCGCGCCGAGCGATTACCAGCCCATCTTTGGCGCGCTGTGGGAGGAAATCATCGTCCACATGGACAGGGAGCCCCTGGCCGCCAACCCCAAAGCCGCCGCGCTGCTGGAGCAGCGGCTGCAAAGCCTGCGCCTGGCGCTGCCCAGCGGCGAGCCGTTCAGCCCGTTTGAGCGCGGCTGCTGGGGCAACGAGTACGCGATGCATGACAATGTGATGGGCGTTCGCAGCATCCGCATCGCGCGTGACAACGACCGTGGAGAATTGACGATGGTCAAGGACGGCCAGGTAAAGCGCATCGACTTTGGCTTTGGCCAGTACGCGGAGGGCAATTTCCCGGAGGACGGCTACTGGGGCGATACGATTGCGGTGCCCGCGGGCCGGCCGTACCGGTACTTTGCCGCCGCAGCATGGAGCGAACCGCGCAAGCTGGTCATCCGCGTGAACATCGCGGACGACTACTTTGGCAACCTGACCATCACGCTGGCGTTCAAGGACCGGCAGATCGCGCTGCAGATGGTGAAAAACGCTGAATGGTTCCTGGACGGGTACCAGGGCTTTGCCGGCGGGGAGCTGATCGACCCCAACCCCGCATGACATCGCCGGTACACGTACCGCTTCAAACGGCCAGACAGTTCCTGCTGCAAAGGCACGGGCTGTCTGGCCCTTCGCGTTTTGTGGGCGGGCAGGGCATCATGGAGTATGTCGCCATGGTGGACAGCATCCAGTATGACCCGATCGACATCTGCGGGCGCAACACCGATCTGGTGCTGCAATCGCGCGTTCCCGGCTACAAAAAGCAGATGCTGTGGAACTTGCTGTACCGTGAGCGGAAACTGGTGGACTACTTTGACAAGGAACTGTGTGTGTTTGCCGCGGCGGACTGGCCGTGTTTTGCGCGCACACGAGCGCAACTGGGCGCAGATGTGCGCAGCCACGGGCAGATCGCGTCTGCCATCCCCCAGGTGCTGGATGCCCTTCGGGCGCGGGGCCCGTCCACATCCAAGGAGCTGGACGATGGCAACTCCGTGCACTGGTACTGGGGCAAAACACGGCTCGCGCGCGCCACGCTGGAGCATCTGTACTACGCAGGGCGCGTTGGCATCTATGAAAAGCGCGGGGGAAACAAGGTATATGATCTGATCGAGCATCTGCTGCCAAATGAGCTGCTATCCGCGCCCGATCCCTTCGCGGATACCGCATCGTTCCAGCGTTTTTTGCTGCGGCGCAGGATCGGCGCCATCGGCCTGCTCTGGAACCGCGC
>JAGVSV010000210.1 GCA_019137115.1 Bacillota bacterium | reverse complement strand
ACAGGTTCTTTCCGTGAAGATCCAGCTCCATTTCCATCCCTCCCGGCTCCTCCATTATAAAGGCCGCCGCTCATATGGGCAAGGCGGCATAATTTTCGCAGCGGGGCGCACAGGCGCATTGTTACATCCGGTCAGCCCATGTCCGCAAGGATAAAATCAAGGTAGTCCGCCGCGATGTCCCTGTCGGTGTGCATGTACAGCATGCGGGTGCCCACGGCGTCCTCGATTTCGTTGAACACAAGGCGCCCTTTGTCAAACAGGAAATCCACGCCCACCAGCCCGAAACGGAACAGCCCGCGGATCCTGTCCACATGCCCCAGCAGCACATCGTCCATCTCATACGGGCGCGAGCCGCCGCCCAGCCCCACATTGCTGCGAAAGTCGCTTTCAGAATGCCGCAGCATGGCGCCCACGATGCGATCGCCCAGCACATACACGCGCACGTCGCGCCCCGGCGTATCGCACAGCGGCTGCACCACCGCGCTGTCCGGGGAAAGCGCGGCCAGCGCGGCGCGGAACGATGCGTCATCCTTTGCCATATGCACCTGCCGCCCGCCGCAGGCATGGGACGCCTTGACCACCACCGGGTAGGGGAAAGGGCAGTTCCTGGTTTCCGACAGCACAAAGGCGGTATCCATCATGGGCACCAGCGATGACAACAGCTGATGCGTGCGGCGCTTGTCGTTGCAGAAGCGGGACACCCGCGCGTTGTTGTACACCGGGATGCCCATCTGTTCGGCGTGCTCGGACAGCCGCTGATACTGCGCCCGCATCACAAGAAAATCGGGCACATTGCCTTCCGCATCCGACAAAAAGAGTGCCCCATCCATCACGCCCATCCGGATGACGTCTGTGGTCACCAGCTGCAACGCAATCCCGCGGCGCGCCCCGGCCTGCATCCAGCGGTCGACAAAGAACTGGTTGCGCTGTATATTGTCGCGCTCATACACAAGCCACCCGTTCATACATCCGCCTCCCGCACCATGCGCAGGATGTGATCGGCGGGGTTCACGCCGGTTGCCTTTTGCAGCGCCGCAAAATGCGCGTTGGAGTTGACCTCGCACATCAGCGGCCCTTCGTTTGACTGGAGCAGGTCCACCCCGCCGAAATCCAGCCCCAGCGCAGTACAGGCAGACAGCGCCAGCGCTTCCTCGGGTTGGGTCAGCGTGTGGGCGGTGGCGCTGCCGCCCCCCGACACATTGGATCGGAAATTGCCGTTCGGCCCCAGCCTTAATATGGACGCGACCGCCTTGCCGCCCACCACATAGACCCGCACATCCCGTCCGGCGGATTCCGCGACAAACCGCTGGAACAGCAGCGGCACCCCGGCTTTCTGCGCGGCGATCATCTTGGCTTCGGCCAGCGTGTGCGCCAGGTATACCTGCTCTCCAAAGGAGCCGCACCCTTCCTTGATGACCAGCGGCAGGCCCAGTCTGGCGGCAGCCGCATCCACAAAATCCAGGTTGGTGTAACCCACCGCAGGGAACGTCATCGGCGCCAGCACGGTGTCCGGCATGGGGATGCCTTTTGGCGAAAGCTTGAGGTATGTCAGCGTCTTGTCATCGCAGTCCGCGATGGCCTGCGCGGTGTTGAACAGCCGCACGCCGCGCATCTCCAGTAGACGCGCCAGCCGGACATCCTTATCCCAGAAGATGGCGCGGTCAGGCAGTGCGTCCGGCATGCGCTGCATCAATTCCGCGTTGCTTTTGTGGATCAGCCGCACGCCCTGGCGCAGCGCGGCGGCCAGCACCTGATCCAGCAGGTGGTCAAACGAAGCGCCGCGCAGAAAGGCGTTGGTCACCAGCAATACGTCCATGGGCATCCTCCCCGGGCAAATCATAGCACCGCCAGGCGCAAATTGACAGCCTGCGCGGTTGACGGAACGGATATACCAGCATAGAATAACGGCAACACTGACAAGGAGCCTTGCATGCAGATTATCAAACGGGTCCTCAAGCTGACCCTGCCATATCGCAACCGCGTGCTGCTGGCTTTGTTTCTGCACGCGCTGGTGATCGTCACCCGCCTGATCGGCCCTATGGTGACGCGCTCGATGGTCAACGATGTGATCGTGGGCGGCAACTACGATCTGATCGTGCGGCTGTGCATCCTGATCGTGGCACTCGCGCTGGCGCGCGCGGGGTTTGGGTACATGCGCGTGCTGATCATGGAACGCGTATCCCAAAGCGTGGCGTACGACCTACGCACAGGCCTGTACAACCACCTGCAGGGAATGCCCTACGAGTTTTATGACAAGAACCGCGTGGGCGAGATCATGTCGCGCATGACCGGCGACCTGGAGGGCCTGCGGGATTTCCTGGGCAATGGCATCATCACCACGTGGGACAACTTCATCAGCTTTATCGGCGCGCTGATCTTCATGATGTTCATGTCCTGGCAAGCCACGGTGGCCATCCTGGCCATTTTGCCGGTGCTGTCCTGGACGGCGTTCCGCTTCAACAGCAAGATCCGCCCGCTCTTCCGGCAGATCCGCGAGCAGGACGCGGTGCTTAACACCCGCACGCAGGAGAACATCGCCGGCATCCACGTGGTCAAAGCCTTCGTGCGCGAGGAGTACGAGGAGGAGCTGTTTAGGAACGACAACCAGGAGCTCATGCGGAAGCACCTCAAAGCCACCTACATCTGGTCGGACTATGTGCCCATGATGCAGGTGATGGGCGAACTGGGCACGCCCATCGTGCTGCTGGTGGGCTCCTACCTGACCGCGCGCGGCATGATGGATCTGGGCACGCTGGTGGGGGTCACTGGCTACATCTGGATGCTGACCAACCCGATGCGCATGCTGTCCAACATCATCAATATGCTCACCCGCACCGTGACCAGCGGCGAAAAGCTGTTCTACTATATGGACCTGGGTCCCAGCATCAGGGAGGACACGGACGCCCGCTCCCCCAGCGAGTTCAAAGGCCACGTGGTGTTTGACAATGTGTCGTTCGCCTACGGCTCCAACCGGGTGCTCAAGGACATTTCTTTTGAGGCAAAGCCGGGGGAGACCATCGCCGTGATGGGCGCCACCGGCACCGGCAAAAGCACGCTGGTTACGCTGCTGGGCCGCTATTATGATATCCAGAAAGGCCGCATCCTCATAGACGGCGTGGACGTGCGCAAGCACAAGCTCAAGCCCCTGCGCCGCGAGATCGGCTATGTACCGCAGGAAACGTTCCTGTTCTCCGACTCGCTGGAGGAGAACATCCGCTTCGGCCGGCCCGACGCGGGGATGGACCGTGTCAGACAGGCCGCCGAAGTCGCGCGGGCGGACGAATTCATCGAGCACATGCCCCAAGGCTATGACACCGTGGTGGGCGAGCGCGGCGTGGGCCTGTCCGGCGGGCAGAGGCAGCGCACGGCGATCGCCCGCGCGGTGCTGATTGACCCGAAGATTCTGGTGCTTGATGACTCCACCAGCGCTGTGGACATGGAAACCGAGCACGAAATCCAGCAGCGGTTGAATGAGGTGCTCAAGAACCGCACCACGTTTGTCATTGCGCACCGCATTTCCTCGGTCAAATCGGCCGACCAGATTCTGGTGCTCAAGGACGGCGAAATTGCCGAGCGCGGCAACCACGCGCAGCTGATGGCGCTGGGCGGCATCTACCACGGCATGGTCATGGATCAGATGACCTCCGCCGTCGGGCCGGGAGGTGGGACAGATGGCTAAAGTACTCCGACAGCTGGACGACGAGGCGGTCGAGCGCCCGTTTAACCGGGGGCAGCTGGTGCGGCTGCTGGCCTACATGAAGCCGTACAAGCGCACGGTGTTTATCTCCCTGATGCTCATGGTGATCGCGGCGGTTTCCTCGCTTGGCGCGCCCTACCTGATGAGCCGCGCCATCGAGGCGCTCAAGGATGGCAGCAAGCTGCTGTGGCTGGTGGCCGGCATGGTGTTGCTGGCCATCATCGACGCGCTGTGTACCCGCGGCCGCATCCGCCTGATGGAGGCGGCCGGCCGCAAAGCGCTGGCCACCCTTCGGGAGGACCTATTCCACCACATCCAGACCATGTCGTTCTCCTTCTTTGACACCCGCAGCGCGGGCAAAATCCTGGTGCGGGTCATCAATGACGTCAACGCGCTGAACGACCTGTTCACAAACGGCATTGTCAACGTGCTGATCGACTGCCTGGTGCTGGTGCTGCTATTGGTCATTATGCTGGCGGCCAACTGGAAACTAACGCTGATCGGCTTTGCCATCCTGCCACTGCTGGTCTTGCTGCTGTTCCGGTACAAGAACATCATGCGCCATCGCTGGCAGGTGGTGCGCAACAAGCGCAGCAACATGAACGGGTACCTGCACGAATCGCTCACCGGCATGCGCGTGACCCAGGCGTTTGTGCGCGAGGACGAAAATGCCGACACGTTTGCCAACGTCAATGATGACATCCGCTTCCACTGGATGCGCGCCGTCCGCGCCAACGCGCTGTTCTGGCCGCTGCTGGACGTGACGGGCGCCATCGGTACCGTGCTGGTGTACTACTTTGGCGTGCAGTTCATCCAGGCGCAAACCCTGTCGCTGGCCGACCTGCTGCTGATCCTGTGGTATCTGGGGCGTTTCTGGATGCCGTTGAACAACCTGAGCAACTTTTATTCCAGCCTCCTGACCGCGTCCGCATCCATGGAGCGCATCTTCGAAATCATGGACACCCCGCCCATGGTCAGGGACAACGAGGGCGCCCAGCCCCTGCCGCCCATACAGGGCAAGGTGACGTTTGACGATGTGACATTTGGCTATGGGCGCGAAAAAACCGTGCTGCACAACGTGTCCTTTGAGGTGGTGCCCGGGCAGACCGTGGCGCTGGTGGGCCCCACGGGCGCCGGCAAAAGCACGATTGTCAACCTGATCAGCCGCTTTTATGACGTGACGGACGGCGCGGTGCTGGTGGACGGGCATGACATCCGTTCGGTGACGCTGGATTCGCTCAGGCAGCAGATGAGCGTGATGCAGCAGGACAGCTTTGTGTTCTCCGGCACCATCATGCAGAACATCCGCTATGGCCGCCTGGAGGCCACCGACGAGGAGGTCATGGACGCCGCCAAGGCGGTGTATGCCCATGACTTCATCATGGCGATGGAGAAGGGCTACCAGACCGAGGTCAACGAGCGCGGGTCGTCGCTGTCCGTAGGCCAGAAGCAGCTGATCTCCTTCGCCCGTGCGCTGCTGAACGATCCGAAAATCCTGATCCTGGACGAGGCGACCTCCTCGATTGATACCCGCACCGAGATGATGATCCAGCGCGCGCTGGAGGTGCTGCTCAAGGGCCGCACCAGCTTTGTCATCGCGCACCGGCTGTCCACCATCCGCAACGCGGATGTGATCATGGTCATCAGCGACGGGCACATCACCGAGCGCGGCAACCACGAGGAATTAATCCGCCTGGAAGGCGGACATTATCGGGCACTGTGCGAGGCGCAGTACCGGTTTATGCAGGCGTAGGCAGGCTGGTTGCGCGCTCCCAGGACACCACGGCTTTGTCCTGGGAAATGATTGTGATCAGGTCGCCCTCCTGCCACGCGGGCAGCGGCAAGTTGGCGTCAAAATAAAACAGCCGATCGTCCAGTTCATCCTGCACACGGCCGACATTGATCATAAACGGAACAAACTGCACGCCGTCCTTGTCCACGTGCTCATGTTCAAAGCCCTGGAAATACCCGGTATAGCTGCGATTGCGGCCGCGCAGCACGCTTTTGACGTGGTTGCGGTAGGCGTGCACGGGGGACAGGTAAACCCCCCACGCGAAGATCGCCAGCGCGCCCAGCGC
>JAGVSV010000318.1 GCA_019137115.1 Bacillota bacterium | reverse complement strand
TCGTCCTACCAACTGTGCTAATGCCCCATGCGCTTTTCGGCGCTTGCGTAGTATAGCATCGGTGGAGAATGTTTTCAAGACCGGATTTCAAACGATACTTGCTCCTGGGGATTTGTTCTTGAGGTATTTTCTCCTAATGTATTTGTTCCTCAATCTGTAAGGCTGGCGTAGATGGTTTCCAGGTTGAACCGCATCCGCTCCAGGTAGCTCAGGTCGTTCTCATTGCTGGCGATGGTGTAGATGGTTTCTACCTTGGCGCCGATTTCGTTGGCGAGGGTCTGCGACACCTGGGGGCTGACCATGGATTCGGAAAAGATGGTGGTCACGTTGTTATCCCTGCTGTATGCCACCAGTTTGGCCAGCTGTTGGGCAGTGGGCTGGCCTTCGGCGAACACATCCTCCACGCTGTTCTGGTGCAGGCCAAAGTCCCGGCACAGGTAGCCAAAGGCGGCGTGCCCGGTGACAAAGCTTTTCCGGGTGGTGGTCTGGAACTTCGCCTCGTACTCGGTGAACAGATCGTCCAACTGCGCGGCGAAGGCGGCGTAGTTCTGTTCATAAGAATCTTTGTTCGCCGGATCGGCGCTGACCAGCGCGTCCCGGATGTTGCCCGCCTGCACCGCCGCGCCCTTGAGGCTCAGCCAGAGGTGGGGGTCTATACCGCCATGGTTATGGCTGTCCGTTTCGGCCGGCCCGTCCTGTCCCGGGTGGTTGGCTTCTTCGGAGTGGTTGTCCTCCTTCGCCTGCTCTTCCCCTTGGTGATCCGCCTCTCCCACGTGTTCGGCTCCGTGGGCGTCCTCCAGATACAGGATGTCGGCGCCTTGCGAGGCATCCACCACGATCAGATCAGGGTTGTTCGCGGCTTTGGTGACGTCGTCCACCCAAGCCTCCATGCCCAGGCCGCTGTACACCAGGATGTGGGCGCTGGACAGCGCGGCAATGTCGCGCGCTTTGGGTTCAAAGCCATGCGGCTCCATGCCGTCGGGCACGATGGTGGTGATTTCGACTTTGTCGCCGCCTACGGCGGTCACGAATTCCCGCATTGCGTTGAACGTCACGGTAACCTTCAATTTGTGCGGCACATCCAGTGCGTGCGCTGCCAACGTGCCCGCCCCGAGCAGCATGAGGGCACACAGCAGGGGGATCCATTTTTTCTGCATTCCGGTTTTTCCTTTGGTGTACTTGCAAACAGTTCCTATTTGCAGGTATACTACGTTAGCGTGCGGCAAGGAACTTGTCAAGCGTACATGCGAATCGTTCGCATTTGTTGTTTTTCGACGGACATCCGGCAGAAGAAAGAGGTGCGTCCCATCATCACGGCAGAAGACCTGTACTTTTCCTACACGGGGGCGGCGCCCTATCTGCTGGATCATTTGGCGCTGCACATCCCGGACGGCGACTATGTGTCCGTGGTGGGAGACAACGGCAGCGGCAAAACCACGCTGATGCGCCTGATCCTGGGGTTTTTGAAGCCCACATCCGGCCGCATTGTGTTGACCGCCAAGAGGATCGGGTACGTCCCGCAGCGCAACGATTTCTCCAATGCGGCGTTCCCGATCACGGTGTTTGAAGCGCTGGACTCCTATCGACGGTTGATCGGCCTCAAGGACAGGTCAGCCATCGATGACAGCCTGAAGCAGGTGAACATGGCGGAACACAAAAACGCACTGATGGGCACGCTGTCCGGCGGTCAGGCACAGAAGATCCTGCTGGCGCGGGCCATCATGGGGCGGCCCGAGCTGATGATCCTGGACGAGCCATCCACCGGCGTGGACATGAACAGCCAGGAGGAGATCTACGCCTTCATCAAACGACTGAACACGCAGAGCGGGCTGACCATCGTGTCCGTCGAGCACAACCTGGACGCCGCGATTAGCAACTCCACCAGTATCTTTCACATGACCAACGGGCACGGGCACATGTGTACGCCCAGGCAGTTCCTGGAGGAGTTTCTCAACACCAGCCGAAGGGAGCATGACCATGCTTAGCTATACGTTCATGCAAAACGCGCTGTTTGTGTCGGTATTTATCGCAATCCTGTGCCCGTGCATCGGTATTTTTCTGGTGCTGCGCCGCTATTCGATGATCGGCGACACGCTGTCGCACGCGTCGCTGGCGGGTATTACGCTTGCGCTGATGAGCAACCAAAGCCCGGTGCTGGGCGCGTTTGTCTTTACCGCGCTCAGCGGTGCGCTGATCGAGTTCCTGCGCGGGTACTTCAAGCGGTATTCCGACTTAATCCTCTCCATTGTGCTGGCGCTGAGCGTGGGCACAGCCATCACCATCATCAGCTCCGGCCGGCTGCGCACCAACGCCGATGCCTTCATGTTTGGCAGCATCCTGACGGTGACGCAGACGGACATTTATCTGGTGCTGGCGCTGAGCGTGTTTTCCGTTGGCGCGCTGATCCTCTTGTACCACCAGATGCTGTACATCGCCTATGATGAGGAAGCGGCCCGGGTGGCGGGCGTGCGCGTCAAGCTGATCAACTACGTGTTCTCTGTGTTGGTGGCGGCCGCCATATCCGTGTCCATCCGGATCGTGGGCGTGCTGGTATTAAGCTCGATGATCGCGCTGCCGGTGGCCACCGCGTTGCAGCTGGAAAAGGGTTTCCGCAAGACGCTGCTGTATTCGATCCTGTTTAGCGTGATCGACATCATGCTGGGTCTGTTCCTGTCCTATTACCTCAACGTGGCGCCGGGTGGGTTCACCGCGCTGGTGTCGGTGGCGATGCTGTTGGTGGTCATGTCCGCAAAGGCGATCCGCACGCGTATCCAGATCGCGCGCGGCAAGCCCGGCAGGGCGTGACGGCAGGATGCTGAACATGAACGAGCCGCGCAACTGGCCAACGGGCCTGAAAAAAACCAGGCAACGCCTGGCCGTGCTGGAAGTGTTGGAGAGCACCCGGGAACTGCTGACGGTTTCGGAGATCTGCGCGCGGCTGGACGCAAGCGAGGGGACGCCCTCCATATCCACCGTATACCGGGTGCTGGATCTGTTTGAGAAAAAGGGTGTCGTGGTCAAGACAAACGCGATCAGCGGCGACACGGCGGTGTATGCGCTGAACCGGTTTGAGCACCGGCACTACGCAATCTGCGTGGCGTGCAAAAAGATCATCGCGATGGACAACTGCCCGATGGAGAGCTTTGTGCCCAGCCTAGCGGACGAGGGCTTTCACGTGGTGGGACACGACCTGCAGATCATGGGCTTCTGCAGGGAGTGCGATCAGAAGCGCGGCGGGTAGAGCAAACCTTTCTGCGGCGGCATGACGGCCGCCGAATGATATTGCTCAGTCAAAAAGAGGGCGGCCGGAATGCTCCGGCCGCCCTCTGCAGCAAACTTATAGTCAGAACCGCAATGAGTTCAGGCGGATCGACGGGCCCATCGTGGCGCTCAGGTACAGGCTGCGCAGGTAGACGCCCTTGGCGGCGCTGGGCTTGGCGCGCACCACGGCGGCCATCAGCGCGTTCAGGTTCTCCAGCAACTGGTCGTCGGAAAATGACACCTTGCCGATCGGGCAGTGCGCGATGGCGGTTTTGTCCACGCGGTACTCGACCTTACCAGCCTTGATGTCGGAGATCGCCTTGGCAACGTCCATGGTGACCGTGCCGGCCTTGGGGTTGGGCATCAGGCCCTTGGGGCCCAGCACGCGGCCGATGCGGCCCACCACACCCATCATGTCCGGGGTGGCGACGGCGACGTCAAACTCAAACCAGTTCTCGTTGCGGATCTTGTCCACCAGTTCGGCCTCGCCCACATAGTCGGCTCCGGCTGCCTTGGCCTCCTCGGCCTTGTCGCCCTTGGCGAACACCAGAACGCGCTGCACACGGCCGGTGCCGTGCGGCAGCACCACGGTGCCGCGAACCTGCTGGTCGGCGTTGCGCGGGTCTACGCCCAGGCGCAGGGACAGCTCGATGGTTTCGTCAAACTTGGCTTTGCCGGTCTGCTTGACCAGGGAGATGGCTTCTTCCGGATCGTACATCTTCGCCGGATCAATCAGCTTCTTGGAGTCCAGATATTTCTTGCCGTGTTTCATGTGTTTTCCCTCCATGTGGTGATAGCGGCGCTGTGTCCTCCCACATTGCTCCTTTTTGGGTTATTCGGCGACGGTGACGCCCATGCTGCGCGCGGTGCCGGCGACCATGCGCATGGCGGCCTCCACGCTGCCCGCGTTTAAGTCCGGCAGTTTCTCGGTGGCAATCTGGCGCACCTGATCCTGCGAGAGCTGGGCAACCTTCTTCTTGTTGGGCGTGTCGCTGCCGCTTTCGATGCTCAGCGCCTTTTTGATCAGCACCGGCACCGGGGGCGTCTTGGTAATGAAGGTGAAGGAGCGGTCGGAATACACGGTGATGACCACCGGGATGACCAGGCCCGCCTGCTTGGCGGTGCGCTCGTTAAACTCCTTGCAGAAGCCGGGGATGTTCACGCCGTGCTGACCCAGCGCCGGGCCGATCGGGGGCGCGGGCGTGGCCTTGGCGGCGTTGACCTGGAGCTTGATGATTGCGGATACTTTCTTTGCCATAACGTGTGGCTCCTCCTAAACTGTGGTATTGGCGGCGCCTGGGCGCCTCCCACCTGAACTGAGCATACGCTCAGACCTTGTCTGCCTCGTCAATCTCGATCTCGACCTGCATTTCGCGGCCCAGGAACATCTTGACCTTGACCTGCATTTTGCCGCGCGCCACGTCAATGGCTTCGACAACGCCGGTGAAGTTCTCCAGCGGCCCGGACAGAATCCGGACCTCTTCGCCCACCACGATCTTGCAGGCTTCGGCCTGCGGGCGGCTGTTGAGCATGTTCTCCACTTCGTCATCCGTCAGCGGCACCGGCTTGCTTTCCGGGCCCACAAAGCCGGTCACGCCGCGCGTGTTGCGCACCACGTACCAGCTTTCGCTGGTGATGATCATCTTGACCAGCACATAGCCGGGGAAGGTTTTGTGCTGGGTGATGACGCGCTTGCCGTTCTTGATCTCGGCAACTTCTTCCATGGGCACCTGCACTTCCTGGATGAGGTTCTGCATGCGGTTGTTCTCGGCGGCTTTTTCAAGGTTATCCTTCACCTTGTTTTCGTAGCCGGAATACGTATGCACCACGTACCAGGCGGGCGCCTGCGGGTTTTGAGTGGTTTCCTGTTCGGACATGTCTTCCTCCCGGTCCTCAGCCGATCAGCATCGCGATCAGGCCGGAGGCACCGGCGTCCAACAAGCCGATGACAACCCCCATGAAAATCATGAACGCAAGCACGATCAGCGTGTAGTTGATCAGATCCGCCCTGCTGGGCCAGGTGACTTTCTTCAGCTCCCGCCACATGTTCTTGAACGGCTGCGCGATGCGCGCGGGCAGTTTGGCGATCCACGCGATGGCGCGGCTGAAAAAGTTTTCCTTTTTGTCCGCCTGACGGACGGCTTTCTTCTCGCTCATTGGTTACCTCGTCTCGCGGTGCGCCGTATGCTTCCTGCAGAAACGGCAATACTTGCTCAACTCGATGCGATCAGGGGTGTTCTTCTTGTTTTTCTTGGTGTCATAGTTGCGCTGCTTGCACTCCTGGCAGGCCAGTACAATGTTGGCGCGTGCATCCTTGACTGCCATTTTGGTCCACCTCTTTCTTCAGGGGTTGGTATTAGTCCTCAATCACGGTGGCAACAGCGCCGGCGCCCACGGTGTGGCCGCCTTCGCGGATCGCGAAACGCAGGCCGGGCTCGATGGCGATGGGCGTGATCAGCGTCACTTCCATCTGGATGTTGTCGCCTGGCATCACCATCTCCACGCCTTCCGGCATCTTGATGGAACCCGTCACGTCCGTCGTGCGGAAGTAGAACTGCGGGCGGTAGCCGTTGAAGAACGG
>JAGVSV010000159.1 GCA_019137115.1 Bacillota bacterium | reverse complement strand
CAGCGCCACTGCGCACAGCCAAGCGGGCAGCGTCATCGCGCCGGACAGCCCCAGCAACAGCGCCGCGCACAGCAGGAAGGCAGCGGGCGCCACGGCACGGCGGTCGATGTACCCCTCGAGCCTGACCAAAAGAAATGTGCCCGGAAAGTCCATCACCGCCAGCGCCGCGACCAGCGCTATCGCAGTCACGTGTTGGCTCCCTTTGGGGTACAACGAGCAAGCGCTTCCACGAAGGTGTCCGCCATCTCGTCCACCAGCGCGTACTCGGCGCGCATCAGGTGCTTGCTGAAACTCTTGGCGGCATCACGGGGCTGCTCCTTCTGGCCTTCCCACAGCTGCGCGGCGTAGGTGCGCGCGGGCTGGTCAGGGTGCTGGCGCTTTAGTGCCACCGCGCGCCGCTGCAGGTCGCCGCGCTGCTGCACAATGCGCAGCAGCAGCAGCAGATGCCCGGTGACCATCCGGTTGACGGCGTCCTCGGCGCCTACGTTCACATTGCACCGGAACGCCGCCGGCTTCTGGGCCGCGTCGCGCGCCACCGATCGCAGCACCTCGCTGTCGGGCTTGGCCTTGAGCTGCTTGAGCGCGTCCGCCGCGCGGAAAATCATCGGGCCTTGGGCGCGATCGGCATCGTCCTGATGGATCAAATCCTGCGCCCAGCCCGCGCCCAGCCCCACATACATGGGCATGCCATGCAGGTGCGCGTGGTACATCATGCGCAGCGCCGGAACGACCAAGTCTTTGCCCGCCACCAGAAACAGCTCGTCCCCGGCGCGGCGCGTGGGCGGGATCAGGTACACCGCGCCCTTGCCCGGCTGGTTGAAACCGGTCAGTTCGCGCGCCAGATGGTCCAGTTGCTCGCTGTTCTGCTTGGTCCGCGAGCCGATCAGGTCGGCGATCATGCACACGCAGAAACCGTCCATGCCCCTCCTTTATCGCCTTCTGGCAAGGCGAAAACCGATATTCGCCTGATATTCCGGCGAATTATTTCGCCTAATTTTGCGGCGAAGTGGTCTTTTCGCCCGATCACACGGCGATATTACCACACCGCCCGGCGCCCGGCAACCGCGCGCGTTGACAGCGAAAAGCGATCGTGCTATAAAAAACAAAAGCAACAAAGGGATGATGAACCTGCCGGACAATGCGGTGAACGAAAACCTGTTTATACAAGAACTCAACAAGCGCATCGCGGCGGAGGGCAAATACCCGCCGATAAAGGAGTAACATATGAAAGCTGTAAACATCGGCGTGCAGGCCATGACCGTAAAGGATAAGTTTGCCGAATTGGGCGCGTATGAAACCATGAGCAAGCTGGCCGACATCGGCTACCGCAGCGTGGAAATCTCACAAATTCCGACCACGCCGGACAACATCGCCGCCATGCGCCGCGCGCAGGATGAAAAGGGCGTCAAGGTGGCCGCGATGTCCGCGGGCATCTCGCCTCCCCCGATGGGCGGTGAAAGCATCGCCACGCATTTTGACAAGATCGTCAGCGACATGAAGGCGCTTGACTGCGAATTCCTGCGCATCGGCATGCTCCCATTTGACAGCATGGCCTCGCTGGACGCCGTGCTGGGGTTCTGCAAGTCCGCCGAGGTAGCAGCGAATAAACTTGAGGATCAGGGCATCAAGCTGTACTACCACAACCACCATGTGGAGTTCATGAAGTTCGATGGCAAGCGGCTGCTCAACATCATCGCGGATGAAGCGCCGTCCCTGGGGATGGAGCTGGATGTGCACTGGATCCAGCGCGGCGGCGCCGACCCGGTGGCGGTGATCAAGGAGTTCCGGGGCCGCGCCGACCTGATCCATCTGAAAGACTACCGCATCGGCGCAATTGACCCGGCCGCCTTTGGCGAGCTGGCCAAGGGCAACTTCAAGGCGTTCATGGAAGCGTTCCAGAACGTGGTGCAGTTTGCCGAGGTGGGCGAGGGCAACATCGACATGCCGGCCGTGATCGAGGCGGGGCTTGCAGGCGGCGCCAAATACTTCTTCATTGAACAGGACAATTTGTACGGCCGCGACGCGTTTGACTGCCTGGTGACCTCGCGTGATAACCTGGCCAAAATGGGCTACGCGCTCAGCTGACGCGCCGGTGCGCTGACGCTGGCATGGATGGGGAGCGGGCATTCGTCCGCTCCCCAGGCGCATGGCGCGATGTCATGCTATGATGGGCCGGGAGGGAATGCGGGATGAAATCGTTAAGCAAGCGGCAGATACTGGTCAAGCTGTTCTTCACCAACCTGTACATCAGTGCGTTCACGTTCGGCGGCGGCTTTGTGATCGTCACGTTTATGAAGCGTCGGTATGTGGATGATCTGAAGTGGCTGGAAGAGAACGAAATGCTGGACATGACCGCGCTGGCGCAGTCCTCCCCCGGAGCCATCGCGGTCAACGCGTCCATATTGTTGGGCTGGCGGGTGGCCGGCTTCTGGGGCATGGTGGTGGCGGTGCTGGGCACGATCATCCCGCCGATTGTGGTGCTGAGCGTCATCTCCTATTTTTATTACGCGTTCATTACCAACCCCTATGTAGCCGTTGTGCTCAAGGGCATGCAGGCAGGCGTGGCCGCGGTGATTCTGGACGTGGTGTTCTCCCTGGGCGCCAATGTGGTCAAAAAGCGGGAGTCAATTTTGCTGATCGTGATGGCGCTGGCGTTTGTCGCCACGTATTTCTTTAAGGTCAATGTGATCTATATCATCTTGGCCGGGGCGCTGGCCGGCATCGCGCTGGAATTGTTACAGCGAAGGAAGGGCGCGGCATGATCTACCTGGAGCTGTTCCTGGCGTTTTTGCAGGTGGGCATGTTCAGCGTGGGCGGCGGGTATGTCGCCATCCCCCTGATCCAGAACCAGGCGGTTTCGCTGCACAACTGGCTGACCATGAGCCAGTTTACCGACCTGGTCACGATTGCCGAAATGACGCCGGGCCCGATTGCGATCAACGCGGCCACCTTTGTTGGCATCCACATCGCGGGCATCCCCGGCGCGCTGGTGGCCACGTTTGGCAGCATTTTGCCCTCGTGCGTGATCGTGTCGATCCTGTCGTACATCTACACGAAGTACAAAGCCGTTTCGACGCTGCAAAGCGTGCTGTCCGGCCTGCGCCCGGCCGTAGTGGCGCTGATCGCCTCGGCCGGTTTGTCCATCCTGCAGATGGCGCTGTTCAACGGGCGCGAGATCGGGTTTTCAAACGTCCAGTGGATCAGCCTAGGGCTGTTCCTGTCCGCGTTCCTGCTGCTGCGGCAGCTCAAATGGAACCCCATCCTGGTGATGTCCCTGTGCGGCGCGGTCGCGCTGGGGCTGTACGTGGCGCTGGGGATTTCCTGATACTGGTTCAAGGCCGCCGTTTGACACGCCGGTCTGAAGGCGCGACAATGGTTCTGCACAAACACGCCGCGCGAAAGCGCAGGAGGATGCCATGCCCACCGACAGCAAATTCGCCGTGCTGATAGACGCGGACAACATTCCCGACCGGTATATCAAGCTGGTGCTGGACGAGATCGCCCGCGACGGCATCGCCACCTTCCGCCGCTGCTATGGCGACTGGACAAGCTCGCGGCTGACCGGGTGGAAGACGGTGCTGCTGGAAAACGCGATCACGCCGGTGCAGCAGTACAGCTACACCTTTGGCAAGAATGCCACCGACAGCGCCATGATCATCGATGCGATGGACATCCTGTACACCGGGCAGGTGACGGGCTTCTGCCTGGTGTCTTCGGACAGTGATTTCACGCGCCTGGCCGTGCGCCTGCGCGAAAGCGGCATGCAGGTGGTGGGCATGGGCGAAAGCAAGACGCCCAAGGCCTTTGTCAACGCCTGCAACCAGTTCCGGTATTTGGACCTGCTGTTGTCCGCGCGCGAAAAATCCGAAGTCCCCTCCGACGATGCCACGCAGCTGCGCGAATCGCCGCGCCCCACCCGCCCCGGCCGCAAGGCCGTGGAGGCAGCGCTGGCCGCCTGCTTCGTGGACGGCAACTCCTCGCAGACCGACCTGTGCACGATCGCCCTGGCCATCCGCGACATGGTGGCGGAGGCGTCCGGCGACGATGGCTGGATGTTCTCCGGCGAGCTGGGCAACCGCCTGGCCAAGCGTTACCCGGACTTTGACGTGCGCAACTATGGTTTCTATAAGTTGACCCCGTTTTTGGAGTCGCTGGGCATCTTCGAGATGCGCTCCACCCGCACCAGCGGCGGCAACCTGTTGATCTACGTGCGGCTGAAGGACGACGGCATCGAAGCCCCCGCGCCCCAGCCCGCGGTGACGGAAGCACAGTAAGGGCTGGCTGATCACAAAAATGGCCCCGCTGGTTTATGTATGAACCGGCGGGGCTTTGCTATGGTGAGGAGCGGTCAGTCCATCTCCCAGTAGTAAAAATCCCAGTCGTCCTCCGGGATGTCAAACACGGTGCCGTCGGTCTGCGTGATGCGGGTGATGGCGACATAGACGCGCGCAGCGCCGGGGCCGGACACGGGCAGCTCGATCTTGCCCGGATAGGTGGACTGGCCCGGACGCAGCAGCACCTCGAACGCGCGCAGGCCATAGGCGTTGCTGGTGCCGGTCAGCGGCAGTTCGTTGCCCTGGGCGTCGGCCGGGTAGAACGCCAGCGTGAAGCCGTCCACCACGCCCGCACCGCCGGTGTGGGTGATCAAGGGGTTGAGCGAAGGCGCGCGGTAGGTGCCCACATAGCCGTCATCGCCAAAGTCAATCGGGTACTTCGCCGCGGGTGTTGGGCTGGGCGTGACCAGCACCTGGGGTGTGGCGGGCGCCAGCGTTGCCCCGGGCAGATAAGCGGTGCCTGATACGGGCAGGGACTGGCCGACCAGCGCGCCCGCCGCGCTGACGGCGTCCACGCGGTAAGTGTATTCCATGCCCGGCGTGACGCTGCGGTCGTTCAGATGGCTATACCGGCGTGTGGCGTGGGGCGTTTCAGGCAGGGCGTCGGCACCCTGCGCGCGGAAGATGCGGTACTGGGCGGCCTCAACAATGTCCGGCCAGTCCAGGTACAGCGCATCGTCATAGATTTCAGTGTAAACGAAAAACGCGGTGACGCCGGGCGCTGCGGACGGCAGCGCCTGAAAGCCCTGCCCTGCGAGCACCTGCGCGTACAGATCATACACATGCGGGGAGGACACCGCCAGGTTCAGGTTCTGCCCGTCGGTGTAGGACTCCGACGTGACGCCGATGACCTCGCCGTTTTCATCAAACAGCGCGCCCCCGCTGCTGCCGGAGGAAATGGGCGCGGTGAACTGGATGTCGGGCAGTTCGCCGCGGCTGTATACCAGGCTAATGATGCCGTTGCTGACCGAGTTACGCAGCCCCTGCGGGCTGCCGATGGCCAGCACTGGCTGCCCGCGCTTGAGCACTGGCGCTTCCGCCAACGCAAGAGGTGTTAGGCCAGTGTCCCGCGAAAGCCGCAGGATGGCCAGGTCGCGCCGCGCATCGTACGCCAATATCTTGTCCACCGCAAAGGTCTTTTCGCGCTCATCGGTGGCGGCAATCGTAGCGCCGCCGTCGATCACATGCTGGTTGGTGACCACGGTGCGCCCGTCAAACGCCAGAAAGCCGCTGCCGGTGGCCATCAGGCGGCCGCGGTCATCATACACTTCGATATACAGAACCGACTGGATTGCCAACTCAATGGCGTCCGGGTTGTTCAAGAACCCCTGTGCCAGCGCCGCCCCACACACGAGCATCAGCGCCGTGACCAAAGCCATGACCCGCGTTCGTGTGCGCACTGTGCCCTCCCTGTGTTGGTATGATTCCGATGCAGGCATCGTATCAAACGGCGATGCTAATGTAAAGGCGCGGCTGTGCGAATGATGTCTTTTGCTTTGCAAAAGATGAAGC
>JAGVSV010000233.1 GCA_019137115.1 Bacillota bacterium | reverse complement strand
AGGGCCTCCTTGCAATGCGTTGGTGGTTTGTTGGCGTTTCGGAAAGCGTCTGGAAACCATGTAGCAGATCATCGCGCCCGCGTCAACCAAAGGCTGCCGACATGCCCGTTTCTGCCGTTCACATGGTACGTGTCGCCTTGCCCGTGCCTACCCGCGATGCTATGATGTGCCCACACAGCCAAAGGGGGGAGCAGCGTGACAGCAGAACACATTCACCAGCTGGTGGAAGAGGGGCGCGGGTTTTTTAACGCCGGACACACGCTTGATGTGGCCTGGCGGCTGCGCGCGCTGGAACGGCTGGAAACGGTGCTGCGCAGGGACGAAGAGCTGCTGTACAAAGCCCTCCAGCAGGACCTGGGCAAAAGCGCGTATGAAGCCTCCATGTCGGAGATCGGGCTGGTGCTGTCCGAGCTGCACCTGGCGCGGCGCAAGCTCAAACAATGGGCAAAGCCAACGTTTGTGTGGCCGGCGCTCTCCCAGCTGCCGGGAAGCGCCCGGATTTACAAGGAACCCTATGGGTTGGTGCTGATCATGAGCCCGTGGAACTACCCGGTGCAGCTGACGCTGATCCCGCTGATCGCGGCGGTGGCGGCGGGCAACTGCGCGCTGGTCAAGCCCTCGGCGTACGCGCCGGCGACGTCAGCGGCGATAGCTGGAATCATAGCCGAAGCCTTTGATACGAGGCATGTGGCCGTGGTGGAAGGCGGGCGCGAGGAAAACCAGGCGCTGCTGGAGGAGCGGTTTGACTATATCTTCTTTACCGGCTCCACCACGGTGGGCAAGCGGGTGATGGAAAAAGCCGCCCGCCATCTGACGCCCGTCACGCTGGAATTGGGCGGGAAAAGCCCGGTCATCGTGGACGACACCGCGGACATCGCGCGCGCCGCCAAGCGCATCGCCTTTGGCAAGCTGATGAACCTGGGCCAGACCTGCATCGCGCCGGATTATGTGCTGGTGATGCCAAAGGTGAAGGCGCAGCTGGTGGAGGCGCTGAAACGCGAGCTGTCCGTCATGGTGCCCGGCCGCGCGTACATGCGCGCGCATGTCGGGCGCATCGTCAACCAGCGGCATTATGAGCGCATCAAGGGGCTGATCGAGGGGCAGACGGTGCTGTATGGCGGCCAAGCGGATGACGATACCCGCCAGATGGATGTGACGCTGCTGGACGAACCTTCGTGGGACAGCCCGGTCATGCAGGAGGAGATTTTCGGCCCGGTGCTGCCCATATTGACGGTGCCCTCGGTGGAGGAAGCCATCCAGATGGTGCGCGCCCGCCCCAAGCCGCTGGCGCTGTACCTGTTTACCGAAAACCGTGAAACTGAGGCGCGGGTGCTCGGCGAAGTCAGCTTTGGCGGCGGGTGCGTCAATGACACGCTGCTGCACATCAGCTCCCACCGGATGCCCTTTGGCGGCGTGGGGTTCAGCGGCATGGGCCGCTACCACGGGCGGGCGGGGTTTGACGCGTTCACCAACAGCAAAGGCGTGCTGCGCAAGGGCAAGTGGCCGGATCTACGCTTGCGCTACCACCCGTACAAAAAGCCGGACGGCTGGTTACCCGACGGGCTGTTCCGTCACTGAAACGCGGGAGGACAATATGGCGACACCCATCCTGGACATCCGGGGGCTATCCAAAACCTTCCCGGGCGGCATCACGGCAGTCAACGAGCTGTCGCTGACCATTGAGGGCGGCGACATCTACGGCTTCATCGGCAAGAATGGCGCCGGGAAAACCACCACGCTGCGCGCGGCGGCGGGCATCCTGCGCTTTGACCAGGGCGACATTCTGGTGGGCGGCATCTCGATCAAGGAAGACCCGGTGGCCTGCAAGCGCAAAATCGCCTACATCCCGGACAATCCGGATTTGTACGACTACCTGACCGGTGCCCAATACCTGGCATACCTGGCGGATGTGTTTGAGGTGTCCGCCGCCGACCGCCAAGCCCGCATTGCGGAATACGGCGAGGCGCTGGACATGGCGGATCGGCTGAATGACCTGATCGGCTCCTACTCCCACGGCATGAAGCAGAAGCTGGCCATGATGGGCGGGTTTCTGCACGCACCGCGCCTGTTTTTGATGGACGAGCCGTTTGTGGGGCTGGACCCGGAGGCGGTGGTGCGCGTGCGGCGCATCATCAGGGATTTTTGCCAGGGTGGCAGCGCGGTGTTTTTCTCCACGCATATCCTGGAAGTGGCGGAAAAGCTGTGCAACAAGGTGGCCATGATCAAGGAGGGCAAGTTGATCGCGTCCGGGGAAACGGCGCAGGTGCGCGGCGACCAGACGCTGGAGGACTTCTTCCTTGAGGTGATGGAGCATGCGTAGCCTGCGGCTGCTGCTGTACCCCCAGCGCGTCAACCTGCTGCGGCTCAATGAGCGCAAATACACGCGGGACACAAGGGAAAAGCGCCGGCTGACATGGATGCTGCTGGCGTATGCGATGGTGGTGCTGGTGCTGCCCATGTACGGCTTCTTTCTGGCGCAGGGCCTGTACGAAGCCGGCGCGGCGGATGCCATGGTGATGTACGCCTGCGCGCTGTCGGCGGTGCTGGCGCTGGTGTTCAGCGTGGTCAGCGGGTACAACGCGCTGTTTGGGCGGCGCGATACCGATTTTGTCGGCGCGCTGCCCTTTTCGCAGCAGGCGGTGGCGCTGTCCCGGCTGATCCCCATGTACCTGTCAGCGCTGTTGAGCGCGGCGCTGCTGATGGCTCCGGCCATCGTGTTTCACCTGGTTGTCTTTGGCGTGACGCCGGGCACGGTGGCTGTGCTGGTTGCCCTGGTGCTGCTCACACCGATGCTGCCCACCGCGCTGGGGGTGCTGTTCAGCGCCGCCATCGCCTGGATCAGCGCCCGGTTCCGGCACAAGAGCGTGCTGATCTCGGTGCTGGGCGTGCTGGCCACCGGCGCGCTCGTGCTATCGGCGCAGCTGCTGCCCATGCGGGCCACCGACATGGCGGGCGTGCGCACGCTGGTGGAGGCGGTGCGCCAGCCGCTGCAGGCGATGTACCCGCCATCGGCGTGGGCGGACGCCGCGCTAAAGCCCGGAGGCGGCGTTCAACTGTTGTGGTTCGCGCTGGTCAATGCGCTGCCGCTGGGGGTGGCGGCGCTGGCGCTGGGGCGGTACTACTTTGCCCTGCACGACCGGGTGACCATCGCCAGCCGATCCAAGGCTGGCGCGCGCAGCACCGCGGCGCCTGGCACGGCGCTCAGGGCGCTGGTGGTCAAGGAACTGCGCGGGCTGGTCGGCCGGCCCATGTACCTGATGAACAGCTGTGTGGGCATGTGGCTGGCGCCGATTATGCTGTTTGGCCTGCCGCTGTTCCTGCCGGACACCCAGGCCATGCTGGCGCAGGAACCCGGACTTTTGCTGCTGATCAAACGCCTGTCGCCGGTGCTGCTGTCGGTGTTCCTGTCCATGTGGAGCACAACGGCGGTGGCGGTATCGCTGGAGGGCGCGGCGGCGTGGCTGATGTGCACGTGCCCGGTTGCGTCCGAAACCATCTACAAAAGCAAGCTGTATGCGCACCTGGTGCCGGCGCTGCCGGCAGTGACGCTCAGCGTAATCGCCGGCATGGGCCTTCGATGGGATGTGCGCTTCCGCCGTTTCACGTTCAAAAACGATACGGAAATGGTCAAGCAATCGGTGCAGGTGCTGTTGACAATGCTGACCGGGACTGCCACCCTGTTGGTGCTGGGCGGGCTGATCTACCTAAGCGGCGCCTATGCCACATGGGTGGCGCTGGGCGGTGCAGCGGCGCTGGCCATGCTGTCCATCGTGCTGTTCCGCCCGCTGAAAAACAAGCCGCTGTATCTGGTTGATTAAGGCGCATTGTATGTGGCTGATGAGGGCGCATCCCCATCATCCGGTGCGCCAACACGTTCACGATTGGAGGGTTCCCATTGATTCACAAGACGTTTGACGACACAACCCCGGCCATCATATCGCCGGATTATGGGCACAAAGGGGTTCAGCACGCGGACACCTGCATCATCACCTATTCCTGCGAGGTGCGGGACAATGCGCTGCAGCAATTCCCCGCCCGACAGGCAGGCGCGCTCAACTGTATCAACGGGGACGTGCCCGTGTATGTCCTGACTTACAAGGGACGGGACATCGCGTTTTATATGAGCCCGATCACAGCACCGGTGGCCGCGATGTGCCTGGAGGAAGCCAGCCAGCTTGTGGGCGCCCGGCATATCATCATGTTCGGCTCCTGCGGCGTGCTGGACAGCCAGATCGCGCAGGGCAAGCTGATCGTGCCCACCGAAGCTTACCGGGACGAGGGCGTGTCCTATCATTATCGCTCGGCGGACACATCCTACCTCCCCATCCCCACCAGCGCGCGCACGGCGCAAATCTTTGAGGAGATGGGCCTGCCGCACGTGTCGGGCCGCACCTGGACGACCGACGGCTTTTACCGCGAAACCCGCGGCAACATGGAAAAGCGACGCGCCGAAGGCTGCATTTCGGTGGAGATGGAGTGCGCCGCGCTGCAGGCGGTGTGCGACTTCCGGGGCTACCAGTACTACCCCTTTCTGATCAGCTCCGACTTGCTGGACAGCCCCCAATGGGACCGCCGCATTCTGGGCAACGATGACGAACGCACCCACCAGCTGAAGACTTTTTATGTGGCGCTGGAGCTGGCGGTGCGGGTGGGGGAGGACACGAAGTAAGTTTCGGGCAAAGGAAAACGCCGCGCAGGCCGGTTGGCGCTGCGCGGCGTTGCTTATGTGAAACGATTTTTCCTGCCCTAAATCTCGACCCTCATTCCATCATACGCCACTTCGTACCCATGCGGGTTAAGCAGCGCTTCCAGATCGGCATGCAGCAGGCCGCCGTTGTGGGAGAAGTGGGTGGCGACCAGCTGGGTGTGTTCGTGCAGGCAGCCGGCGTCCGCAAGGCGCTGGCGCATGGTGATCAGGTCGGGCACGCCCATGTGGTTGGTGCCTTCGGCGCGCTTTCCGCAGGTGCAGTCCAGGCTGACCAGGTCGAGCTTCCGGCCATGAAGATAATCCCAGGTGGCG
Source organism: Bacillota bacterium (assembly GCA_019137115.1). GTDB lineage: Bacteria > Bacillota > Clostridia > Christensenellales > Aristaeellaceae > JAGVSV01. The sequence continues at coordinate 4,421 of JAGVSV010000233.1, read as the reverse complement.
TCCGGGAAGATGCCGGTGTCGTTCCCGTACAGCAGCCATTTGCCGTCCCTGCCGATCAGGTAGATAAAGCACTTTTCATCCCTGGCGTGGCGGGCGAGCAGCGGGACAACCGTATAGCCCGCCACATCGTGGGGCACAAACTCGGTCAATTCAACGCAGGCCAGTTTGCTCTTTTCGTAGGTGGTGCCGGTCTTTTCCACCAATGCATCCGCGTTGCGTTTCAGCGTGTCGTTGCCGTAGATGGTCAGGGTCGCGCGCGTGTCGCAAAAGCCCGGACGGCGGTAGTACAGCTCCGACGCGAGGAAATGGTCGGAATGGGTGTGTGTGAGCAGCATGTGCTCAATGTCCGGCAGGCTGACGCCGTCCCTGAGCATGTGGAAATAGCTGTCCGGCGGCAGGTCGATCAGCAGCGTGTCGTCGACGATTGCCTGCGAACGGGTGCGCAGGTCCTTTCCCCCACGGCGCGTCGCTTCTCGGCAGGTGTCGCAGGCGCAGAAAATGCCGGGAATGCCTTCGGCCGCAGCGGTGCCCAGATAGGTCAGGTTCATGGGGTCTCCTTTCGCGCGTGGCGCGTTTCGTGGGCGGTTGTTGGGATTTTACGGTACTGGAGCAGCAGGGTGCAACGCTTTGACCAGGAGCAGACACGGGTTCCAGGCGTCCCACAGGTTGGGGAACACCTCCAGGCGTGTATACCCCATCGCATCATAGAACGCGATCGTGCGGTCATACGCCGGGCAATGCCCCTGATCCACGGTTTTTGCCTGCGCATAGCGGTACCCTTCGGTGAGCGCGTGCTGGTCAAAGGCTTCCATCAGTGCGCGCCCGATGCCCTGCCGGTGCAGGTTTGGCCGCACGCCCATACAATGCACTTCGGCGGCATACCGGGCAGTAGTTTTGAGCGTAACAAACCCGTGCGCCATGCTGCCCTCACCCGCAGCCCAGAAGGGCAGTTCCCGGGACTCCTCAATGTACGCCTGTGTGCTGTCCGGTAGCCCGAACCATTCCCCCAGGGTGTCCAGTACATCAGCGGCGATGCGCGATTTCTCATCGGCATCCGAAATACGTATGATCTTCGTCGGCTTCATGCGGATGATTCTCCTTTGTGTTTGGGGAAACAATCGGTTGGCCTGTGCGGGCAACCGACAGAGGGTGGAGAATAATCGCATCATTTCACGCGGACATGCTACCACAGTCGGAAGGTGACGGGCAAGCGGCGGGTGCTGACACTTTCATGCTATATGGGTATAGGCAAAACGGCAGGCTAAACGACGCGCCGAGGCGCAGAATGGCATGGCGGGTGTTGTTGAGCGTCTTGCAGACAGATGCTGCCTGACGGTGAGGTTGGCGGTGACGCAAGTAGAATTTTGTGTACGCGGTGCGTGTTGCTGTATGCAATTGTCAAAGACAAAATCACCGGAAGGAGCCAACTGCGCTTCGCCGCCAACGAATAACGGCTATGTTGCCCACGCGTTGGCTAAACCTATCGCCAGCCGTAGTCTGATCACAGGGAAAGCTGCCTCACGGTGTAACGCTGCTATGCCCAACAAAGGCGTTCGGACAACGCCATTCAGGCGACCGCGGCAAATCGTCAGTGCAGGAGGTTTCGGCCCAACTCATCCATGGGCGTATGCGCATGTGAGAGCATGCTGTGCCGTTCATGGTTTCGCCACATGGTACGACACATCCGCCACGGACGCGGCGGGTGTGTCGGATATGTCTGGAATATTGAGCCTTGTCAGCCGGCTTTCTGGGTGGTGGTGCGCTTGGGGGCGGCTTTGGCGCGGGGCTTGCGCTGCTTCTTTTCCTTCACGTTTTCAAACGCTTCGATCAGTTTGGCGGCAGCCTGTGCTTTGGCTTTGGCTTGCTCGGCTTCCTCCTGGGCGGCGGACTGCGTCAAAAACTCGTCCATTGTTTTCTGCGAACGGCGGTCTTTCATGCGCAGATCCAGCAGAAACGCGCGCGGGAACGCAAACAGTTTTTCGCCCACGCCGTCAAAGGACACGGTAATGCGCTTGGCTTCCTGGGCTGTAACCACGCCCTCGCCATACTTGTTGCTGATGATTTTTCTACCTGTCAGTTTCATGTAGCTTACCTCCCTCTTCAGGTATCGGTACTACCCCCATATATACCATGAAACCGCCAGGAATGTCAATATCGGTAAGATTTCATGCCAGCAATGACAATTATGTCCCGATTTCGCTCAGAACGTATGGTATCCCATGGTCGTCAAACCCGATCTCACAGCGGGAGAGATACCAGGTTTTGCCCATGTCGTTGCTGCCCTGGTAGAACAGGTGCACCCGGCCATCGTCATCGCGGAAGACGTAGGGATGGCCGGATTCGCAGGCGTTCCAGGCGCCTTTCGAGCCGTTTGGCAGAAAGGGCTCGGTAAACAGCCGGGCGAAGAACACGCCGTCATCGGACACCGCGCAGCCGATCTGTTGGGGCTTGCAGTTGTAGGCGCCGCCATAAAACATGTACACGCGGCCGTCGTGTTCGACAGTTGCCGGGGCTTCGATGCACTCGCCCTCCCAGCGCAGTTCGGGCACCAGCACGGACTGCGGCATGGCCTGGTGCCACGCAGCGCGGGAGAAGTCTGACGCGGGATCCGCCCACGCGCAGCCCACCTTCTGCACCACCATCTGGTGGTCGCGCGTAGCAAAATACAGGTACAGCTTCCCGCCAAACAGGCAGACGTCCGCGTCAATCGCCCGTCCTACGCACCAATCATTCGTGGGACGGAACACAGGGTTTTCGGGGTGCTTGTCAAAGTGGATGCCGTCTTTGGATACCGCGTGGCAGATGGCGTCGGTCTGCCAGCTGCCGTAGGACTGGTAGAAAAGGTGCACAGCGTCATCCAGCACAATCGCGCCCGGCGCGCCAATGCCTTTCTGCTCGCACTCCTGTGTCAGCGGGATCTCCGCCACATCGCACCAATGGTCCAGATCGTCGGATACCGCGATGCCAATGCCAATCTTGGTCGGGTTGTCCGCCAGCTTGATCGTGTAGTACAGGTAATAATGGCCCTGAAAGCGTACCACCGCCGGGTCCTTGGCAAAGTTGCCGCGCTTGGTGTTGGTGAAAAGCATGTTAGCCCCCCTTGTTCATTGTGCGGAACCCGCACTAATGCCAGCGCCACTCCACATATTTGTAGGTAGCAAGCGAAAAAGCCGCGCTCGCTGCGGCGTAGGCGTTGGCTGCGGCGCCGGGGGTCATGGTGTGGCCAATGGCGTCCCGGTAGAAGATGGGCACCACCCACACGCCGATCAGCAGAATAGGAGCCGTCAGCACGAAGGCGGCCACTGACACGATCAGCGCAAACCCGAAAGCATCCGCAAAGCCTTCTACATTGTGACGCTTGGCTGGCTTGTGCAGGATAAACGCCAGCACCCCAAGCAGCGGGAACGCCACAAAAACCCATGTGTTCATCGCGCGATCCACCCACGGCAGCGCATATACATGCCCGTTGAGCAAAGCAATGCAAATGCCATACCAGAAAAAGCCAACGGCTGCCATGCCCAGACCGCTGAACACGGCATAAAGGGCCCCATATACGCGCCGTTTCCAGATCGTGCCTAGCTTTTTCAGGCGGTTGTTGATCAGGCGGAGGCCGGTGATCAGCTAGATCAACCCAAGCGTGTACAGCAATGGCCTGTTCAGCGTGCGATCGATCTTCACATCGGCATACGGCAGAAGCACCACGCCCACCGCGAGCAGCACGGTTGCGGTGATCCCGCAGCCGATGGGGTTGGACGGTTCCTTCTTGCCGTGTTCTGCCCGCCATGGCCGCATGTAGACGACCTTCTGGTCACCCGTCATGCGCAGCCAGCCCGGGCTGTTCGTGTCGATGTTGCCGTCCGCCTTCAGGCGTGGCCTCGGCATGTTGAGTTCATTCTCCACGCCCCCATCCTCGGCCATGGTGGATGCGCTTCCGCCTCGTCCATCCAGTCCGCAACAGATGGCTTCTGTGGGGGAGGGCTTCTTTTCCTCCGGCTTTGCGAAGCGGCCGTACGTGCCCAGATGCGCCTGGTTGGCGCTCACGTATGGATCAAGCGGCACATACGGGTCGCGCTTCCAATCCGTTTCGATCTTCTGCCTGCCTAGGAAGTCGGTTTCCACCTTGGGGTTGCCCAGCAGGTCACGCTCCACCTTGTCATTGCCCCAGAAGGTTTTTCAGCCTCTCATTTGCCGGTTATGGTGCGGCGATAGGTTTTACCATCCTGCTGGATATATACGCCTTTTTCATCCCTTTTGGGCATCCTGAACCCCTTTCTATGCGAAGCGGCGGCCTACTCTACCGGATTTGTGTCCCCCCGCATCCAATCCAGAATGGCGAGAACGGTGGCTTCACACGGCAGCGCATGCTCCGCTTCGGAGATCGCGCCCAGCTGGTGGGCGTCGGAGGAGTGCAGCACGCGGTA
>JAGVSV010000281.1 GCA_019137115.1 Bacillota bacterium | reverse complement strand
GCGCCCATCACCACAAAGCAGATCAGCCGCCCCATGAGGTTGGCGTTGCTCAACTGCGAGATGCGCCGGGGGGCTTCCTGGGTGGGATAGTAGCTGCCGTACAGCACCGTAAAGGACACCCAGGAGCCCGAGCCGATGCCCGCGATGCCCCGGAAGATAAAAAAGCCGTTGGGGTGGTAGTACAAAAGCATCCCCGCCGCCGAAATCACCGCCATCAGGCAGCCCATCACGATAAACGGCTTCTGCCGCCCCATTCGGTCGGCCATGATGCCAATCGGGATGCGCACCACCAGCTGCGTAAACCCGTACACCCCGGCCACCAGACCCATGAAGGCGGGCGTGGCGCCCATCAGCTTCATCTCGGGGTTTAAGTACGGGGCCGTGGTGTACTGGGAAAACCAGAACAGGCCCGTTAACAGAAAAAGAAGCGCTGCCGAAGCGCGGTAGGGGTTATGTTCGGTCTGCTGCATGCCGTCCTCCGCTTCCTGTCCGCGCGCCGCGCGGCCATCCGCCGGGTAGCATACGCCCAAACGCCGGGAAATGCTATCCCTTACAGGAGAAACCAACACAAAAAAGGGGGAAGCTCCCCCTTCATGGCTTGCGTCCGGCGCTTACCTGGCGGATTTCCTCCGGCCGGCGTAGTTGCGCTGCACGCGCAGCCGGTCCCAGTGTTCGACCATCTGTTCGTTGCCGCGCGAGATGGTCAGGGTGACCAGCATGTCCACCGTACACAGCATGGCGGTGCGAGTGGCGATGGCGCAGAACTCCTCCGGCGCGTCGGCGGACGCGTACTGGATAACCACGTCACAGGCGTGGGCGACCGCAGGCGTGTGGCGGCGCAGGATGGCGATGACCTTGGCGCCCAGTTCCCGGGCTTCCTCGGCGCTTTTTAGCAGCGCCTTGTTCACCTCGGTGTCGGACAGCACGATCATCACGTCGTTGGGCTCAAAGGAGGACACGCGGTTGCCCTGCTCCTCCGTGTCGCCGCATACGTGCGCGTCCATGCCCAGGCGGCTTAGGCCCAGCCCCGCGGCCTGCGCGGACACGGTGCCGGAGCCAATCCCACACAGGTCAATGCGCTTGGCGGCCATCACCAGCTTGACGGCCTCCTCCATGTTGTCGGTGTTGACCTGCAGGACGGTGTCCTCCAACGAGGCGATCTGCCAGTAGGCCACCGCGGCGCAGATGTCCTTGGCGCTGCTCTGGCGACTCAGGGTGGTAAAGTCCGGCCGCTCGCTCATGGCGGAGATGGCCATTTCGGCGCTCAGGGTGATGAGAAACTCCTTGTAGCCGGTGAAGCCCATCTTCTTGCACAGGCGCACCACGGCGGGCTTGGACGTGTCGCAGGCCTGGGCCACTACCAGCATCGGGGTCTGCGGCAGATCCTTGGCGTTTTCAAAGAAGTAGTCCGCCAGACGTCTCTCAATGGGGGTCAGGGATGGATAAATCCCCCTCAGGCAAAACATGGTATTGGTTGACATTGGGCACCTCCCATATCAGACGGTAGCAGGCGCGCGCGTGGATGCGCTTGGCTAATACGAATAACATACCATAGTCCACCCCATCTTGACAACTGGGGTGCGCTTTCGTACACTTCGGGCAACAGGCGGCTTGTGCCGCCGGTGTGCATAAACAGCACTGTGGGAGGCGGCCATTGAACGGTAAACAGCTCCGACTTGGGATCGATTTGGGCGGCACCAGCGCCAAAGTGGGCGTTGTGGACGAACACGCAAAGGTTCTCCACGCTGTTAGCGTACCCACTTCGGAGGACTTTGACAAGGCCGCCGACGACATGGCGATCGCGGCGCGCCAAGCCGCCCGGCTGGCGGGCATGGAAATCACGGATTTTCCCTTTGCCGGGGCCGGTGTGCCCAGCATGATCAACCCGGCGACCGGGCGCATGGTGTTTGCCAACAACACGGGCTGGCATGACGCGCCGATGCGCGAGGCGCTGGAAAAGCGCCTGGGCATTCCTGTCAAGCTGGCCAACGACGCGGACTGCGCGCTGCTGGCCGAAGCCAAAGCCGGCGCGGCCCAAGGATTTGCGCACGCGCTGATGCTCACGCTGGGCACTGGCGTGGGCAGCGCGATGATCATCAACGGGCATCTGTTCCCGGGCGGCGACGGCATGGGCATGGAAGCCGGGCACCTGCCGCTGGTGGCGGGGGGCTACCCCTGCACCTGCGGGGCCAGCGGCTGCCTGGAAGCCTATGTGTCGGCGACCGGGCTGGCCGCCATCGCGCGGGAGATGCTGGCGGAGCACCCGCACAGCGCGCTGAACGCAAGCAACATGAAACTGACCGGCCGCACCATTTTCGGCGCGGCGGAGCAAGGCGACCGCGCCGCCACGCTGATCATCGACCGCTACTGCGAATATCTGGCGCAGGGCATCGGCGGGCTGATCACGGTGTTCCGGCCGCAGGTGCTGGTCATCGGCGGGGGCATCAGCCACGCCGGCCCGCCGCTGTTTGACCGGCTGAACGCGCGCGTGCCAAAATACATCTTTGCTTATGAGCAGATCGGCGGCCCGGACATGCGGCCCGCCGCGCTGGGAAATGACGCCGGCATCGTGGGCGCGGCTTTTTTGGACCAGGCTTAAAATAGTACGCTGCCGTTCGGGCAGGAAGATTTCTGAAAGAACCATGACCGTCCAACTGTTGATCCAACTTGTCTACCTGATCACCGGAATTATATACGGGGTCTTCTCCCTGCGCATTGTCTATGAGGGGCGCAACGACACCTCCAACCGCCTGCTGGCCACGCTGTTTGGGCTGATGAGCTTCTGGGCGGTGTGCATGATGGCGGCCTATGCTGCCACCGACCACGACGTCGCGCTGGCCTGGCGCAGATCGGCCGGCCTGGGCTGGGGCACGGTGTTCAGCTTCCTGCTGCATTTCGTTCTCATCATCTCCGGCCACGAAAAATGTCTGCGGCGCAAAATCGTGCTGGCGCTGATCTATGCGCCGGCGGCGGTCAACCTGTTTGTGCTGGTGCTGTACGCACCCACCGCCAACGCGCAGTTTGATTTGCAGCTGCATCAGGGCGTGTGGATCAGCCATTATGTGGATTCGTTCTGGAACCGCTGGCACGCGGGATACTATGCCACCGCCTCGATCCTGAGCATCGCGCTGCTGGTGCGCTGGCACCTTAAAACCAGGGACGAAATCGAAAAGCGGCAGTCCCGCGCGCTGTTCATTACGTTTACCGCGGCGTTTGTGATCAGCCTGTTCACCGACTTTGTCGGCGCCCGCGTCCCGGAGGATCAGATCCCCTTCCAGGCGGGCATCGTGGCCATCATGATCCCGGTGGTGGCGATCTACTACATCGCGCGGAAATATGCCTGCCTGAGCCCGAGTGAGCCGACCGCCCCGGTGGATGCGCGGCAGATCATGACCGACCGGCACCGCCACCTGCTGTACCAGTTTTTCGGGTGGACGTTCTACGCGGCCAGCTTTATCCACGTGTTCTTCACCACGGTGGTCTCCTATCCGCACGCAGCGCCGGACATGTTCGTGCCCATCATGATGTGGTTTGTTTCGCTGCAATGCGGCAGCTATGCCATCATGTGGATGCGGCGCTCCAAGATGCCTACGCCCAAGCGGGAGCTGGTGGTGTTCCTGCTGATTTTGCTGTTTGACCTGGAGCTGATGGTCGCCTTCAACTTCACAGCCAACACCACGGTGTGGGCGACCATTTTCCTGCTGCTGCTGTTGACCGTCATCTTTGAAAACAACCGGCTGATGCTGCTGGCCTGCGTTATGCACATCGCGGTGCAGATGTATTTTGCGGTCACCCAGGGACCGGTGCAGGTAACGATCAGCACATGGCAGCATTCTCTGCGCGTCGTGCTGGTCGTGGCGGGCATGTACCTGGCGTACTTTGTCAACCGCATCTATGTCTTCCGCCTGCGGGAGAATGAGCAGCAAACCCGGATGCAGCGGGCACTGACGGACGTGGCAGGGTCTCTTGCCACGCTCAACCTGTCCGCGCCGCTGGAGCCGGTGCGCGCGGTATTAGGCTCGATTGGCCGGTACATGGACGCCGCGTCGGTCATCTACCTGCGCTCCAGCGCCGGGCAGGTAGGCGCGGGCTATGTGTGGGACGGGCTGTCTTCCCGCGAGATGACGACCGAGGAACGGTCAGCGCTGATCCCGCTGGTGAAGAACCGCGATGCGTCGCGCCGCGGCCCGCTGGCCATTGACCCGGACAACCCAGGCACGGCGGGACAGCTGGGGCACACGTTCCAGGCCGCGCGCGGCATCACCAGCTTCTGGCTGGTGCCGCTGGTGCTGCGCGGGGACGAGCAGCACGATCTGATTTTGATGCGCGGCGGGGACGCGCCCTGCGTGGAAGATGAATCGCACGACTTCCTGCGCATCGCGTCCAGCTCCCTGGCCAACTACTTCACCCGCGTGAGCGCCGAGCAGGAGCTGATGTATCTAAGCACCGTCGACCAGTTGACGGGGCTCAACCGCCGGGACGTGTTCGCTCGGCAGGCCCGCGAACGGCTGGCCAGCTACAACGCCGAGAATGAAACCCCGGCGCTGCTGTTCGTCAGTTTGAGCGGCATTAAAGAGATCAACGCCCGCGGCGGACACGCCACCGGCGATAAGGCACTCAAAATATGCGCGCAGCGGCTGCGCGAACTGGCCGAGCCCGACGACGTGATCGCGCGCTTTTCCGGGGTGGATTTCCTGTGCCTGACCACGCAGGAAAACATTGACATCACCCGCGAAAAGGCCGAAGCCATCATCGCCGCCCTGGGCGAGCCTATACAGGTGGGCGACCACCAGCTGTATGTGAACGCCTGCGTGGGCGTGGCGATCTACCCCTGGGACGGCCGCTCGGTGGAGACGCTGACCCACAGCGCGGACTTTGCCGTGTACGCGGCCAAGCGGCGGGGCCACAACCAAGTGCAGTTCTACAGCTTCCAGGAGCGCAGCCAGGCCTCCTACGCGCTGGAGCTGCGCGCCAGCCTGCGCTACGCGGTGCCGGAGAGCCAGCTGTTCCTGATGTACCAGCCGCAGATTGACCTGAACACGCGGCGCATCACGGGCATGGAGGCGCTGGTGCGCTGGCGGCATCCGACGCTGGGCGTGGTGCCCCCGGCCTCGTTTATCCCGCTGGCCGAGGAAATGGGGCTGCTGACCGAGATTAACACCTGGGTGCTGGAGACCGCCTGCCGGCAGAACCGGCAATGGATCAGCCAGGGCCTGGCGAGCGCGGTGATCAGCGTTAACTTTTCGCTGACGCAGTTTATGGATTCCGACGTGCCGGGGCTGGTGGGCCGGGTGCTTCGGGAAACCGGGCTTGCGCCCGAATATCTGGAGATGGAGATCACCGAAGAGGTGGCCGGCAAGCCCAGCCCCGAGATGCGCCAGGCGCTGCGCAGCCTGTCGCACATGGGCGTGGGCATCGCCATTGACGACTTTGGCACCGAGTACTCCAACCTGGGGCGTCTGGCCGACATCCCCTTCCACCGCATCAAGCTGGACATGAGCCTGATCCGCGCGTACACGGCGGACAACCCGCGCAGCGGTATCATCATCCAGAACGTGATCAGCATGGCCAAGGAACTCAATGTACAGGTGGTGGCCGAAGGCGTGGAAACGCTGGAGCAGGCCACGTTCCTCGCGCACACGGGCTGCGACACCGCGCAGGGGTATTACTTCTTCCGCCCGCTGACGGCCGAGGACGCCGAAAAGGCCCTGTTCGTGCAGACGCTGGGCGCCGCGCGCAGCCCGATTGGGGTATTGTAAATGCACCATATGACCAATGGAAAAGGGTACTCCGCCGCAGGCGGCGCGGTCGTGCTGGCGCTGCTGGCGGCGCTGTGCTATGGGCTGAGCGTGCCGCTGGGCCGTCTGCTGCTGGAGCAGCTG
>JAGVSV010000202.1 GCA_019137115.1 Bacillota bacterium | reverse complement strand
TAACATCCACCCACGCCAGGAACGTGGCTTCAATCGGCGTGACCACCGCGCGGGGCAAGCGCTCGGCCAGCACGTCGTTGACGATGGCCCGGCTGCCATCCAGGTACGAGAGCAGCCCGTCCAGCCAGGCGTCGCCCTGAGAGAAGGCGGCCTTGTTGGCCTCCATCGCGAACACATTGCCGCAGTCAATGCCCGAGCTGTGCACCCAGGACAGCAACTTTTCACGCAATGCAGGCACCTTGCAGATCATCCAGGATTGTTTGAGCCCCGCGATGTTGAATGTTTTGCTGCCCGCCACCAGGCAGATGGCGTTGCTGGCCCACTCCGGACGGCGCAAACAGGAAATAAATTCCTGTGGCGCGTACGCAAAGTCCGCGTGGATTTCGTCCGAAACGATGATGGTGCCGTACCGTATCGCCAGCGTGAACAGAGCGTCCAGCTCCTGCTCTGACCACAGGCGAGACACGGGGTTGTGCGGGCTGCACAGCATCAGCAGCCTGGCGCCCGCTTTCATGTGGGCTTCAATCACAGGCATGTCCATATGGTAGCGGCCCTGTTCATCCCGGATCAGCGGCGCTTCCAGCACCCGCCGGCCTGCGCTGGACACGGTAGAAAAGAATGGGGGATAGACGGGGGACAGGACGATGACGCCATCGCCTTCCTGCGTGAGCGCGTTGACACAGGTGCGCAGTCCGGACACGACCGAGGGCAGCATGATGCTCTCCTCGTCCGTGAAAGTGGCGCCGTGCCGCCGCTCCCAGAACCCGCGCAGGGCGTCCTTGCCCGGCTGGTCCTCATAGGTGTAGCCATAGCTGGCATGGGACGCACGCTTGACCAGCGCGTCACGGATGGGCGCGGCCACCGGAAAGTCCATGTCCGCCACCCACAAGGGAATCGCCCCCGGTTTCATGAACCCCGGTGCGCTCCACTTGGACGCGCAGGTGTTGGCGCGGTCGATGCCCACGTCAAAAAAGGCGGCGTCGTACATCATGTTTACTTCCCTCCTGTGCATCGGATGACCCAATATCCGCCCTTGCGCTCCACCACGGCGGCCTCTTCAAAGATGGTTCTCAGGTATTTCAGCGCAGATTCCGCGCCCTGTTGCTTCCGGATGACGATATAGAGGGAACCGCCCTGCGCAAGTCGCTGGGCGCATCCCTGAAACAACTGATATACGGCGACTTTGCCCGCCCGGATCGGCGGGTTGAGCACGATCAGGTCAAAGACACCGGACAGTGCGTCAAAGCCGTCGCTGACGATGACATCGGCGCGCACGCGGTTGCCGTCGGCGTTGCGGCGGGCGAGTGCCACGGCGCGGGGATTGATGTCCGCCATCGTGACGCGCGCTTGCGGATGCATCGCCGCGATGATCACGCCCATCGCGCCCCAGCCGCAGCCCAGGTCCAGCGCGCGCCCGGTCAGATGTTCCGGCAGCGCCGAAAGCAGCAGGCGGCTGCCCTTGTCCATGCCATCGCGCGAGAAAACGCCGGCATCCGTCCAAAACGCAAAGACACGCCCCTCATGCGCCACATGGATCAGGCGCGGCTGGCTTTCGCTCTGCGGGTGCCGGTCAAAGTATTGTTGCGTGCTCACTTGTTCAAAACGCATGCAGACAGCGTCTGCCATTCCTCCTCACGTAGTTCCCGAAATTCGCCCGGACCAAGCGCGGGGTCCAGCGTCAGTGGGCCGAAGCGCACGCGCTTGAGAGATATCACTTCATGCCCACGCGCGGCAAACATGCGTTTCACCTGATGAAACTTGCCCTCAGTGACCACCACACGCGCGCTGCTTTGCCCGTTGTGGACGCGCAGGATGGTCAGTTGTGCCGGCAGCGCCTCAAAATCCGACAGCCGCAGTCGATCGGCAAACGCTTGTACATCCTGTTGCGTCAGTTCGCCCGCGACAAGCGCATCATACTCCTTTTCCACGCCGGATGCCGGCGCCAGCAGCCTGTGCGTCAACTTGCCATCGGTGGTGAAAAGCAGCAAGCCTTCGGTGTCCTTGTCCAGCCGCCCCACCGGCATGCAACTCAGGGTGTGGTATACGCGGGGCAGCAGGTCCATCACGGTGGCGGCGTTGCGGTCCTGCGCGGCGGTCAGGGTGCCTGCGGGTTTGTTCATCATCAGGTGGCGCTGGGTGCGGGCATCCACCGGCACACCGTCCACCACCAGCGCACACCCCGCGTGTACTTTGACCGTGTTGTCCAGCATGGTCTGGCCATCCACCTGGATGCGGCCCAGCCGGATCATCTCCTTGGCGCCCGTCCGGCTGGCAATGCCCAGCAAGCCCAACAGGCGATCCAGACGCATCAACGCTCCCGGACCAGCGCCCCCGCGCGGCCAATGGCGACAGCCAGCGCCGCCTTCCGCCACAGCACAAACGGCAGATACACAATCACCAGCGCGATGGCGATGCGCACGTACACCTCCTGCGGGAAGGCGAACGTGGTGATCGTGGTCAGCAGTGTGGACAAATCCCACTGCAGATCGCCCACCATCAGGTTGCGCAGATAGTCCTGCACGAAATAGATGAGAACGCCCAGCGCGGGCAGCACGATCAGGAAGTTGATCAGCGTGGTGCGCCCCAGGCCATTGAAGCGCCGCCGGGTGATGGCGCGCGACTTTTTGAGGGAAGGCCGCAAACCGTCCAGATCAACCGCCTGAAACGCCAGCGGCAGATCGCGCCGCCATCCCCAAACCGCCAGCACCCCAAACAGCACGAACGCCAGCGCGATCAGCGCCATGCCGTGCACATAGTCGCCGCCGATCAGTGCGCCGATGTCATTGACGATCAGCCCAAACTCGTTAAAGCCGGCCATCGTCCAATACACATAGAACGTGACCGTCAGCGCAAACAATGGCAACAGGAACAGAAACGCACGCAGCAGCCGGAGCAAGCCGGCGGACAGCCAGATGCCAAAGTTGCGTCCGCTAAAGACGGGCGCAGTCTCCCGCCAGCCCGTTGCCCAGCTCAGGGTAGAGCGGGTGAAGAACCGGAAGGGCATGACCAGAAGGGCATACAGTGGGATGCAGGCAACCACCGACAGGGGAATGGCGTGCTCCCGTGGGAAACCGAACACATTGTGGCCCGCCAGCGTCAGGATCAGGGGCAGCAGCGCCACGCCGCGCACCAGCAGGTTGAGCAGCAACAATCCAACCAGCCTGCCCGCGTTTCGCAGGCAGGCGGACAGGGCAACCTTGTGCGGCGCGCCGGAAAACTCTTTCGTCGTCTGCAAGGGGAACCTCCTTATCGGGGATATCCGTTATTCGTATTATAGCCGTCTGTTCCACAGCAGGCAAGAAACGCGCGCTATTTGCCCACCCCGTACTTGCGCAGGTATTCGCCGGTATAGGTGTTGTCCATTTTGGCCACTTCCTCCGGCGTGCCCTGCGCCACCACGCGGCCGCCCTGGTCGCCGCCTTCCGGGCCCATGTCGATGATGTAGTCGGCATTGCGCAGGATGTCCATGTTGTGCTCGATCACCAGCACGCTGTTGCCGGCGTCGGTCAGGCGCTGCAGCACCTTGATCAGCCGGGCCACATCATCCACGTGCAGGCCGGTGGTCGGCTCATCCAGCAGGATCAGCGTGCGGCCCGTGGCCTTGCGGCTGAGTTCCGTCGCCAGTTTCACGCGCTGCGCCTCGCCGCCTGACAGCGTGGTGCTGGGCTGCCCCAGCCGCACGTATCCCAGGCCCACGTCCAGCAGCGTTTTGAGCTTGGTGATCAGCCGGGGATGATGCTCAAAGAACACCGAAGCCTCGTCCACCGTCATGTCCAGCACGTCGCTGATGTTGCGCCCGCGGTAGCGCACCTCCAGCGTTTCGCGGTTGTAGCGCTTGCCCTTGCACACCTCGCAGGGCACATAGATGTCCGCCATGAAGTGCATTTCGATGCGCAGCAGGCCATCGCCGCTGCACGCCTCACAGCGCCCGCCGCGCACGTTGAACGAAAACCGGTTCTCCTTGAAGCCCCGCGCCTTGGCTTCATTGGTTTGCGCGAACACCTTGCGCACTAGGTCAAACAGGCCGGTGTAGGTCGCGGGGTTGCTGCGCGGTGTGCGCCCGATGGGCGACTGGTCGATAGAAATGATCTTGTCCAGGTTCTCGATGCCCCAGATGGCGTCGTGCGCGCCGGGGCGGATTTTGGCGCGGTTCAGGTCGCGCGCCAGACGGCGGTACAAAATCGCGTTGACCAGGCTGCTCTTGCCGCTGCCCGATACGCCGCTTACGCAACAGAACACCCCCAGCGGGATTTTGACATCAATATCCTTCAGGTTATTTTCCCTGGCGCCCACCACGGTCAGCCAGCCGGAGGGCTTCCGGCGCTTTTTGGGCAGGGGAATGCGCTTGCGGCCGCTCAGGTACTGGCCGGTAATGGATTCCTCCGCGTTGGCGATATCCTCCACACATCCCTGCGCCACCACGCGTCCGCCGCGCTCGCCCGCGCCGGGGCCAATGTCCACAATATGGTCGGCCGCGCGCAGCGCTTCCTCATCGTGCTCGACAACGATCAGGGTGTTGCCCAGGTCGCGCAGGCGCTTCAATGTGTCCAGCAGCCGTGCGTTGTCCCGCTGATGCAGGCCGATGGACGGTTCATCCAGGATGTACAGCACGCCCACCAGGCCCGAGCCGATCTGGGTGGCCAGGCGGATGCGCTGCGCCTCGCCGCCGGACAGGCTGGCCGCGCTGCGCGATAGCGTTAGATAATCCAGGCCCACGTTGCACAAAAACGAAATGCGCGACAGGATTTCCTTGAGGATCTGTTCGGCGATCTGCGTTTGGGTGGCCGTGAGCGTCAGTCCCTTGAGAAACGCGCTGCTCTTGACCAGGTTCAGGTCGCTTAAGTCCGCCAGGTTCATGTCGCCCACCGTGACCGCCAGCGACTCCCGTTTCAGGCGCTTGCCCCTGCAGTCCGGGCACGGCTCATCCTGCATGTATTCCTCGTAGAGCGCTTTAGCCGATTCGCTGGTGGTTTCCCGGTAGCGTCTCGTCAGCGTGGGGATCAGCCCCTCATAGGCGACATCATACCGCCCGGTGCCGTTGGCGCTGCTGAAGTTGGTCGGGATTCGCACCCCGTTGGTGCCGTACAACAGGATCTGCACAATCCTGTCCGGCAGCTCGGCGATGGGCGTGGCCATGCTGAAGCCATAGTATTCGCTCAACCCGCGGAATATCATGTGCGCGGTACTGCGTTCATCGCCGCTGCTGCTCCAGCCCATGGCGGTGACCGCGCCGTCGTTTAAGGATTTGGACCGGTCGGGCATCACCATGTCCGGGCTGATCGTGCGGAGAAAACCCAGCCCGGAGCACGTCGGGCAGGCGCCATATGGGTTGTTGAACGAGAACATCCGCGGCGTCAGTTCCTCGATGTTGATGCCACAGTCGGGGCAGGCATAGTTCTGCGAAAACATGGTCACATCGCCGGTGTCGATGTCCTGCATGCCAACCAAACCGCCGGACTGCTTGAGCGCCGTTTCCAGGCTGTCATTCAGGCGGTGCTCCAGCCCCGGCCGCACGATCAAGCGGTCCACGACCAGCTCCACGTCGTGCTTGCGATTCTTGTCCAGCGAGGGCAGCTCGTCCAGCGAGTACACTTCGCCATCGATGCGCACCCGCACAAAGCCGCCCTTGCGTGCGTCCTCCAGCAGCTTGGCATGCTCGCCCTTGCGCCCGCGCACCACCGGAGCGAGGATCTGGATCCGCGTGCCCTCCGGCAACAGCAGGATGGCGTCGACCATCTGGTCAACCGTCTGTTGGGTAATTTCCTTGCCGCAATCCGGACAGTGCGGGGTGCCCACCCGGGCGTACAGCAGCCGCAGATAGTCGTGGATTTCCGTCACCGTGCCCACGGTGGAGCGCGGGTTGTGGCTGGTGGTGCGCTGGTCAATCGATATGGTGGGGGATAGGCCC
>JAGVSV010000172.1 GCA_019137115.1 Bacillota bacterium | reverse complement strand
ATGTTGGAAAAAGCCCCGCCGGACAACGCTTCCGGCGGGGCGAAGGAACGGTTTTTGTGGGAAATCAGTGCGTAATCGCGATGATCAAGCCATCCATGTTGTCGGTGGACACGGTATAGGACGCGGCGTCAGCCGGGATGCTGACCTCCTGGTCGGCCACGCCGGACTCCATGCGCACGACTTCGTACTTGAGCACGCCGTCCTCATACAGCGCGATGTGCGGGTGGGCGATCAGATAGTCGATGTATTCCTCCAGCACCCAGTTTTTAGCGTGCATGATGGCCGCGTGCGGGATGCCCACATAGCGGTAGGCGTTCATGCTCAGGTTGATGCCGGTGATGTAGCTTTTGTCGATGGTGTCCGGCTCCGGGTACGCCTGCACCGGGAAGCGGAACACAATGCCGTACTTCCAGCCGTTTTCGTTCAGATAGTCGGCCTGCTCGGTGTCCTGGAACGCGGTCTGGTTGAGCACCCGGTCGTTGCCGTTGTACACCCCTACACGGAACGAGAAACCGGACTGGTAATCGCTGGTGCCGGGATACGCCACCGCCCGGCGCGTGACCTCGGTGAGCGCGTCGCCGGAATAGCGCGCGGTGTGTTTTGCTTCCTCGTCGCGCCACATGGTGGTCTGCTCGTCCATCGTGCGGAAGCCTTCATAGATGTTGTAATACTCCAGCCCCGCTTCCTTGGCATCGGCGATAAACGCGTCCAGCGCGGCGATGGCGGCCGGGAACAGCACCACCTTGTTGTTACTGGTGGGCACGCGGAAACTGGTCTCGTTCATGACGGATTTGAGCTGGTCTTCCACCGTCACAAAATCCGCCGGCAGCGCGTGCCAGCGGTTGAGCAGCAGCAAACCGCCCATCAGCGCATCGGCACGGGTGACCACCACATCCTGCCCGCCCACCAAAGGGAACTGGGACAGGTCCACCACGTCCACGCCCTGGGCCGCCGGTTCCGGCCGCTTGGCCGTTTCGCCGGTGGTGGAGGTGTTTTTGAGCTGCTCGTTGAGTTTCTGGTTGTACTCGGTGAGCATTTCCTCGTTCTTTAGGGCGATTTCCTCCTGGCGCACGTCGAAGTTCGCCTTCTGATAGCGGTCCAGCCAGAACCATGCTGTCAGAAGCAGGACGAAAACGACCAGCAGGACCAGCAGGATGCGCAGGAGCTTGCGGTATGGGTCCGCCTGTCTTGCAGTGGCCATCGTGGACATCCTTTCCGCGCGGGGCGCAGGCAACTTATCGTTACGAAAGAATCATAAGTTTCGCAAGTTTTATAACAGATTCGTCACAACCTGTCAATCATTTTGGCCTTTTCTGCCCGTAGCGGCCAGATAGGCGCGGTAAAGCGACTGCTGGAGACGGCGCAGCGTGTCCGGATCCCGTCCGCCTATGGGCTGTCCGTCCACAAAACCGATCGCACAGCACAGCGACGCCGAGCTGGTCATGATCACCTCATCCGCGGACATCAGCGTGGGCAGATCAAACGCTTCCTCCAGCACCGGGATGGACAGCTGGCGTGCGTGGGCCAGCAGGTGTTTGCGCCCGATGCCGGCCAATATGCGGTGATCGGCCGGTGCGGTGCGCAGCCCACCGCCGGTTATGATATGGATGTTATGCCGCGTGCCCTCGGTCACGAAGCCATCCTTCATGAAAATGGCTTCGTCGCACCCACGCTCCAGCGCTTCCTGCGCGGCCAGCACATTGGGCAGCAGGTTGACGGTTTTGATGTGGCACAGATCATAACGCAGGTCAGGATGCGTGATAGCGCGGTATGTGCGGTCCAGCGGCGTCAGTTCCAGCGGGCGTACGGTCGCCCACAGGTTGGGCTTAACCGCGCTGGGAAACGCGTGCTTGCGCGGGGCTGTGCCGCGGGTGGCCTGCCAATACACCATCTTGCTGGGGGCATCCACGCGGGCAGTCAGGTCGGTCAGGATCGCGGAAAGCTCCTCCATCGACCAGATCACCGGGATCCGCACCTGCTCCATGCTATGGAAAAAGCGCTGGATGTGCTCCTCCATGTCCACAACGATGTCGCGGTACCCCATCGTTGCGTCATACACGCCGTCGCCAAAGATGGCGCCGCGGTCATCCATGGGCACGCGAATTTCAGCGATGGGCCCTGTTTCGCCGTTGAAGTACCCGATGTCATTCATGGCTGGCTTCCACGGCAGGCTCCTCGGAAAGCAACTGCCAGAGCACTTCCATGGCTTCCTCTTCCTGCGCGCCGTCGGTCACCAGCATCATCACGCGGCTGGACTGCCCGTGGATGGACAGAAGGCCCAGCATGGATTTGGCGTTGACGGTGAAGTTGTCCCGCTCCAGAAAAACGCCGCAGGGAAACGTGTTGGCAGCGCTGACCAGGCGCGCGGCGCGCTCCCTGGACATGGGCAGGGGGCCCCCCAAATGAATCTGTCTGCTTTGCATGGGCACCTCCGGGCGATCGGGTTATTCGGCAGGGTTCTGGGCCTGGGCGGCAAACTGCATCACGCGGCGCATCCGGTGCTGCACGCCAGATTTGGACAGCGGTGGATTAAGCATCGCGCCCAACTGTTCCAGCGTGGCGTCGCGGTTGACCAACCGGAGCCGCGCCAACTCCGCCAGGTCTTTGGGCATGGACGCCAGACCGCCGTTCAGAGACAGCGCTTCAATGGCATCGGCCTGCTGTTGGCCGGCGGACAGCTGGCGCGACAGGTTGGCCTGGTCAAAGTTGGTGGCACGGTTGGCCTGCTGGCGCACCGCGGACAGCGCGCGCACATTCTCCAGATGCAGCACGGCGCGGGACGCGCCCAGCAGGCGCAGGAGCGTGGATACGGCTTCCCCCTGCCCCACATACACCACATGCTGCCCGCGGCGCACCGCGCCCAGCGCGGGCACATCGCACAGCGCCAGCAACCGGATCAGGAAAGCCGCGCGCTCCGCGCTGTCCAGGACAAACTCCGCGCGGTAGCCGCGCTCCGGGTCGGTGATGGTGCCGGCCGCCAGAAACGCGCCCCGGATAAACGCGCGCCGGCAACACACCCTGCGGTACATGCGCCCTACGCCGGCCACGCGGCCGCCTGTCAACTGCAGCGCACCCAGCACGCGGCCGGAATCCTCCTGCGCCAGCTGCAGCACATATTCCCGACGGCCGCCCAGGCGCTCGTTGCGCACGTAGTAGGGCGTGGTGACAATGCCAAAACGGCGCTTGAGCAGCAGCAAGGTTTCTTTGGCACAGGCGATGTTCGCCGTGCGGTAGGTCAGCCGCGGCGCGCCCTCCACAATGCTCAGATTGCCGGCCGCAGCGGTGATGGCCTGCAGCTCGGCCTCCATGCAGCACACGCGGTGCGCGAAGGTCCCGGCAACTTCCTGCTTGACCTCAACGGCAAAACTCACGTTGGGTCAACGCCGACGATGCGCACCTCGTTTTCCAGCTGCACGCCAAAGCGGGTGAGCACCTCGCCCTGCACCTCATGCATCAACGCCAAAAAGTCCGCCGTGGTCGCATCGCCCAGGTTAATCAAAAACCCGGCGTGCAGGGTGCTGACCGCGGCACCGCCCACGCGGTGCCCCTTGAGCCCCGCCTCCTCGATCAGCGCGCCGGCAAAATGCCCCTCGGGCCGCCGGAAAAACGACCCGGCGCTGGGGTAGTTCAGCGGCTGCTTCGCCCGGCGTTCGGCCGTGTAAGTGTCCATTCTAACAAGGATTTCTTCCTTGTTGCCGGGCGCAAGCTTCATGCGAACATGCAGCACCACGAGCCCTTCCTGCATGAAGCGGCTGGTGCGGTAGCCGTACGCCATGTCCTGGTTGTCCAGCTCCAGGATTTCGCCCTGCGGCGTCAGGCAGCGCACGCGCTCCACAATGGTGGAAAAGTCGCGCCCGAAGGCGCCCGCGTTCATAAAGGCCGCCCCGCCGATGGAGCCGGGGATGCCGGAGGCAAATTCAAAACCGGTCAGTCCTGCCTCGGCCACACGCTTGGCAACCACCGGCAGCAGCGCACCGGACTGGGCTTCCACCGCATCACCGTCGATCACAATGTCGGCGTAGTCCGGACCAAAGTGGATAACCAACCCGTCAAAACCGGTGTCGGCCACCAGGGTGTTGGAGCCATTCCCCACAAGCAAAATCGGAATGCCCAGCCTGCGTGCTTCTTCAATGGCCCGGCAGACGCCGCGTTCATTGCTGGCTTCCAGCAGCAGCCGCGCGGGGCCGCCGGTGCGGATGGATAAAATCGGGCTTAGGGAAACATTCGGTTGAAGTACGTCTTCCAACGCGGCCATGAGCCTCTCGGCATCGCCGTCCAGCATATAGACCTCCCAACGATCATAACCAAATTATATCACGCCCCGGGCTTTCCTGCAATGCAAACGCCTGTGTTTCCGGTGATTTTTCGGCGGGCGTTTGCTGCATCTCCACCAGGTTGCGCCAGGTGTATTTGGGCATGTGCTGGCGCTGCAGATGGGGGTTCAGGCGTTCGCTGATCGTCACGCTTTCAAAGAATGCGCGCCACAGCTGCCGGTATGCCTGCTCATCCTGCGTGGGCACCGGGTTTTCCATGGTGACCTTGTGCAGCGTGACACGGCCCGCGTCCAACATACCCAGCAAATGGCGGTTTTCATCATACACCGCGAGGCGCTCGCGCGGGTAGCGCTGGGCAAAATGCGCCAGCACCGGCGGCAGCACATTGTGTTTGGGCGCGATCACGGCGTACAGCGTGCCGTCGGCCAGCTCAGAAAACCGCGTCAAGCCGGTGAATCGGTGGGTCTCGCGCATGGCCTCGCGATAGCAATCCCGGAAGCCCAGCACCGCATCGTCCATCACATCCACCACGCGCGCACCGTGCCGCCGCGCCAGATGCAGTGTCCTGGCGGTATAGGTGAAGCGGTCAGGGTTGGCGGACAAAAACGCGTAGCGCACCGTCTCCATCATGTCTGCCCCCAGGTGCGTATCGATGAATTGCCGAACGCGCCCGGCCTGAAACACGTCCGTGATGACCTGCGTGACCGCCAAGAAAATGCTTTGACCGAACGCGTCCGTCACGCTGTCCAGCGGTTCTTTGGATTGCGCGGACTGAAACACGGCGGTCAGGAACCCGTCAAAGGTTTCATCGAACACATAGATCATGGCACGCCGTCAAAAAACGACAGCTGCTGGTGCGTCTGCGCTGTGCCATCCGTAAGCAGCCGGTACAGGCGTTCGGGCTGGTCGATGACCGGCGTAGCGCGCGTACCCTCCGCCGTCAGGAAATGGCTTGCCCGCTTCATCACCACGCCGATTTTGGCAAGGCTGTCGTAGGTCAGCCTGCCCATGCGCCGGGACGCCACGATGCGTTTGGCGGACTTAACGCCGATGCCCGGCACCCGCAGCAGCATCTCATACGGCGCGCGGTTGACGTTGACCGGAAACTGGTCATGGTGCTGCACCGCCCAGGCCGCCTTGGGGTCGACCGCCAGGTCCAGGTTGGCGCCGGGCGTGAGCAGTTCCCCGGCTTCAAAGCCATAGAAGCGTATCAGCCAGTCCGCCTGGTAGATGCGGTGCTCGCGCCTGAGCGGCACGGGAGACGCAACCGCCAGGGGATGCGGCAGGTTGACCGGGATGTAGGCCGAATAAAACACGCGCTTCATCCGCATCTCCCGGTACATGTTTTGCGCGCTTGACAGGATATCGCTGTCGGTATCGTCCCCTGCGCCCACAATCATCTGGGTGGATTGCCCGGCGGGCACAAAGCGCGTGTCATTCCGCCGAACGGCAGGCAGGTTGGAGAACTCGTTTATTGTGTCCCGTACCGACAGCATCGCCCCGCGGATCTGACCGGCCTGCTTGTCCGGCGCCAGCAGATGCAGCTGCCGGTGGGTGGAAAACTCCATGTTGATGGACATCCGATCCACCAGAAAACCCAGGCGCGTAACCAGCGCAAGGTCGGCGCCGGGGATCGCTTTCATATGGATGTAACCCTGAAACCCTTCGCGGAAGCGCAGGATTTCCGCCACGCGGATCAAGCGTTCCATCGTGCGGTCGGGGTTGACCGCCACGGCGCTGCTCAAAAACAGCCCCTCGATGTAGTTGCGGCGGTAGAACGCCATGGTCAATCTGGCCAGTTCATCCGGCGAAAAAGACGCGCGCGGCACGTCGTTGCTGCGGCGGCAAAAGCAGTAGGAGCAATCAAAGCTGCACAGGTTGGTGTAGAGCACCTTGAGCAGCGACACACACCGGCCGTCCGCCGTCCAGGCATGGCAGATGCCCGACACAGCGGCGTTGCCGGTGCCGCCGGTGTTGGGCCGGTTGCTGCCGCTGGAGGAACAGGACACATCATATTTGGCCGCACCCGCCAGGATGCGCAGTTTTTCCTCCAGCTCCATGGTTGCCTCCCGATGCACACATTTGTTCCTTGTCATCATACACCCAGAAAGGACACAACGCAAACGCATGTTCCCCTTCTGATTTTCACGCTGCCCTGTTCCCGGTGGGCGGCATGATGTATACTGCCGGGTATACCAATGTATCGCAACCGGAGGAAACATGGCCATTACGTTTGAACAAGTCAGAACCAATGAGGAGATCCGCGCGTACATCCGCCACGCCGATGAATCGCTCAAGGCGCTGGGGTACACCGAGCACAGCTTGGCGCACGTCACCAAATGCGCGGTGCTGGCAGGGAGCATCATGCGCGAAACCGGGCATGACGAGCGCGAGGCGGAGCTGGCGTCCATCGCGGCATTCCTGCACGATATCGGCAACATGATCAACCGCAACGGCCACGAGCGGTCCGGCGCGATGATGGCGTTCGGCCTGCTGCGCGACCTGGGGTGCGACCCGGATGACGTGGCCACCGTGATTACCGCGATCGGGCACCACGACGAGTCCACCGCCTTCCCGGTCAACGACGTGGCGGCGGCGCTGATTCTCGCGGATAAAACCGATGTGCGATCGACAAGGGTGCGCAACAAGGACACCATCCTGTTTGACATCCATGACCGGGTCAATTTCGCGGTCAAGGAATCCGATGTAACCGTCGACACCGAAAAAGGCGAAATATCGCTGACGCTGACGATAGACACCAGCGTCAGCACGATCTCGGAGTATTTTGAGATTTTTATGGGCCGCATGATCCTGTGCCGACGCGCGGCCGAGCGGCTGAACATGCACTTCAGCCTGGTCATCAACGGCCAGGTCATGATGTAACCGTGCAGCGGCAGGTTGCGAAAAGGAAACCAGCGGTGCGGGGCGCCGCGCGGCATTTTTTCGTGTACCGGCTGCTGCGCACGCTGCTGGCATGGCCGATTGAGCGCTTCCTGCGCGCCAACATCGCGCGCATCCCTGAATTGCCGTGGCCGGCGCTGATTTTGCCCAACCACACCACCGACGTGGACATCCCGGTGATGGGCATCGCCTGCCGGGAGCCGATGTACTACATGGCCGCCGAGCAGCTGTTTCAAAGCCCGTGGCTAGGCGCCATGATCCAGTATCTGGTGGCGCCCATCGTCAAGCGCAAAGGGGCGTCTGACGCCAAAGCCGCGCGCGAAACCCTGCGGCGCATCCGGGCGGGGTACAATGTGTGCGTGTTTCCGGAGGGTAACACCGCCTTTGACGGTGTTACGGGGCCCATCACCTCCGCCATCGCGCACCTGATACAGGCGTCCGGCGCCGGCTTGGTCACCTACCGCATCCAGGGCGGCTACTTCACCTGGCCGCGGTGGGGACACAGCCTGCGGCGTGGAAAGATGACGGGCACGCCAGTGCATGTGCTGTCGCCACAGGATTTGGCCGTGATGACGCCAGAGGAGTTGACCGACCTGATCCGGCAGGACCTGCGCGTGGATGCCTACGCCGCCAACCGGGCGGAGCAGGTGGCTTATCAGGGCAAGCGCCTTGCCGAGGACATCGGCAACGCGCTGTACCTGTGCCCCAACTGCGAACAGGTGGGTACCATCACCGGCACCGGCAGCGCGTTTGCCTGCGGGTGCGGGCTGCAGGGCACGTACCAGCCCACGGGCATGCTGACCGGCGTGCCGTTTGATACGATTAAGGCATGGACGGACTGGCAGCGGGACGTGCTGGTTGCCCGCGCGCGAATGGCGCCCGAGCAAATGGTCATCCAGCACGAGGGGCAAACGCTGTACCTGCTGGACGCCCAGGGCGACCGGACAACCATCGCCCAGGGCACCCTGCGCATGTCAGCGCAGGCGCTGTCCCTGGGGGATTTTTCCGTCAACATGAACGACCTGGCGGGGCTGGACCTGTTCCGCCGCAACACTCTGATGTTCTCCACCCGCACGGGCGAACACTACCAGGTGGGCTCGCAGAAGGAACGCAGCGGCTTACCGTACCGTGACCTGTACCGCGCCCTGACCGACAGGAAGGAGTAACCCCATGGATTATTCGGCCACCAACCATTCGTTGTGGGATATTTTTGTCTGGCTGGGCGCCATCGCGGCGCTGATGCTGTTGGCCAACGTGATCAACCGCAAGGTGAAGTGGGTGCGGCAGCTGCTGATCCCCACCGCGGCGCTGGCGGGCTTTCTCCTGCTGGCCCTGCGCAGCACCGGCATCATCCGCGTGCCCGGCGACCTGCTGGAGCACATCACCTACCACGGCATCGCGCTTGGGTTCATCGCGCTGTCACTAAAACCCGGCAAGCAGGATACCGGGGGCGCGTTTGCGATGAAAAGCGGCGCACTGATCGTATCCACCTACCTGATGCAGGCCATCCTGGGATTGCTGATCTCGGTGCTGCTGGCGTATACGTTCATGCCGGATCTGTTCAAGGCCAGCGGCATCCTGCTGCCCATGGCGTACGGGCAGGGCTCCGGGCAGGCCAACAATGTGGGCAGCACCTATGAGGCGCTGGGCTTTGTGGGCGGGCGCAGTTTCGGTCTGTCGCTGGCGGCGACGGGCTACCTGTGCGCCTGCGTGGTGGGTGTGGGGTACACGCGCAAGCTGATCAACACGCCGGCCAAAACCGGGCGAGAGGTCGCGGTGGTGTCCGGCTCCATCACCACGGAAATCTTTGAGGAGGAGGGCGAAACCCCGCTGACCGAATCGGTCGACCGGCTGTCGGTACAGGTGGCGCTGGTGCTGTCCTGTTATCTGTTGACATATCTGGTCACGCGGATGATCACCGATGGCCTGGGGGCGGTATCGCCTGATCTGGCGCGCATGCTGTCCCCGATCATCTGGGGCTTTAACTTTATCACGGGCTCGCTTGTGGCCATGCTGATCCGCATGGGCATCAAAACGCTGCGCAAGCGCGGCATCATGACGCGGCAATACCAGAACAGCTATCTGCTGACCCGCATATCGGGGCTGGCCTTTGATCTGATGATTGTGGCCGGCATCGCCGCCATTGACATCGGGGACATGCGCGACCTGTGGGTGCCTTTTCTGTTGATGGCGGTGCTGGGCGGCATCGCCACCTACTACTTCGTGCGCTGGCTATGCCGCAAGCTGTACCCCGGCTTTGTGGAGGAATCCTTCGTGGCCATGTACGGGATGCTGGTGGGGACGATCAGCTCGGGCATCCTGCTTCTGCGGCAGCTGGACCCGGAGTTCCGCACCCGGGCGGCGGATTCGCTGGTGGTGGGCAGCGGCACGGCCATCCTGTTTGGCGCGCCCATGCTGATTCTGATCGGCCTGGCGCCGCAGTCGCCGTTGATGACCTTGCTCACCATCGTCATTGCCGGCGTGTACCTGGCATTCCTGCTGTGGCTGATGTTCCGCATTCAGGCGGGGAAACGGAGCACCAAGGCTTGATCCAGCGCCAAAAGCAATCGCCCGTCATCCCTGTGGATGGCGGGCGATTGCAACTGGCGAAGGTTACTTCGCGGCTTCGGCTTCCTCGATCTTGGGCTGGATGCCATTGATGGCGATCCTGCGCTCGATCTTCTGGGGCTCGGGCTGCGCCTTGGGCAGTTCAATCGTGAGAATGCCGTTCTTATAATCGGCCTTGATGTCCTCTTCCTTGATGTTTTCCAGGCTGAACCTGCGCTCCATGTGGCCGACGCGGCGCTCACGGTAGCAGTAGTTGTCGGTGTTCTCCTCGGTGTTGGTGGTCGTGTCCGCGCTGATCTTCAGCGTGCCCTCGTCCACCGTCAGGTTGATCTGATCCTCATTCACGCCGGGCAGCTCCGCTTCCAGAATGAAGCGATTGTCCTCTTCCCTGACGTCCACGCGGAACCCCACGTTGCCGACGGCATCGCTCATGTCAAAAAAGGAGCGGAAAAAACTGTCGTTAAACAGGGTGTTCACCGGCCGCTGAACCAATGCACGATTCCTTCTGTACGGTACCAATGTCAACATGTTGCATCCTCCCTCATCTGGTCCTTTGGACCTTTTGTACTTCATTGCGCTGGCTGCTCCCGCAACCTGCACCCACATCATACCATAAAGGTCAAAGATAGTCAATCTATTTGAGGGGCGGATTCTGCCACATTGGGTGCTTACAGTTGATTTTGGCGTTCAATCTCCTTCTTTTATATGTTTCCTGCTTTTTTCATTGTTTTTCGGCCAGTGTTATCAGGTGCTCCCCTGTTTGTCTGGCCAGCGCGAGCGCGGACAGATACAGTTGCGGGGGTACGTCCTTCAGGTAGTTCTGGATTTCGTAGGTAAAGTCGCCCTGGTAGCCGATTTCTACCAGCACCGGCATGATCTCCTCCCAGGGGATGTTGCCCCGGAAGGGCAGGGTGTGCTCGTCGCTTGTGCCCATGTTGTCCTGCACGTGGGTGGCCTTCAGCCGTTTGCCCACGCGCCGCAGGCTGTCCGGCTGGCTTTCGCGCGTCAGGTTGGCGTGGCCAAAGTCCCAGCAGATGCCCACATGCGGGGAGTTGAGCGTGTCCACCAGCTCGATCAGGCCGTCGGTGGTCGCGCAGATCATGGGATTGAGCGAGCGTCCGCCGGACGCCTGGGGCATGTTTTCCACCGCGATGCCCTCGCATCCTGCGGCCACCGCCCGCGACGCCAGGCTGGACAGGTACTCCGCGTTCTGGTCCAGCGTCTTTTTACGGTCGTACAAGCCGTTGGAGAACGCGGTGCCCGCGTGCACAACCACCCATTTGACGCCAACGATACCGGACGCTTCCAGCGTGCGGCGGGACAGCTCTTCCTTCCAGCCCCAGTTCTCCACGGTATCCGGGGCGCAGATGTTGTAGATCGGCAGATGGCTCTGCGAAAATGTCACGCCCAGCCCCTGGGCGTGCCGGTGGATGGCCTTTGCCCAGCGATGCCAGTCGTCCTGGACCAGCGCGTGCCCGGGGTTGGTGTTGTCGCAGCCGTTTAAATCAAAGGTGTCAAAGCCGGCCTGCGCGCCCATGCTCATGGCGGCGGACACGCTGATCACCTCGCTGCGGTCACGCCGCGTGTAGATCAGGTTGGTCGAAGTGGACAGTTTCATGTGATTTCCTCACTTTCGGTTGGCTTGATGGCCTGTTTGGCTTCCGCCAAAACGCGCTGGATGTCACCGGAAGACAGGACGCTGCCCCTCGCGAAATCGGGCTTGCCGCCCCCGCGGACGCCCACGCGCTTGAGCAGCGCGTTCATGTCCTGCGGCAACTGCGCGCTCCGGGCGAACACAAACACGGGATGGTCGCCCGCATTGCCCGCCAGCAGGGCGATGACATCTGGTTGCGTGACGAGTTCACCGGCCAGGGCGCTGAGCATGTCCATGTCCGCATTGTCCACCGTGTGCGCCAGCACCCGTGGGTACCCAGGCGCAACCGCGATACCGTCCCGCTGCGCCAAAAGCGCGGTCAGCGCGGTATCCCGGCGCAGGCGCGTCAGGTCGTTCTGGCAGGCGGACAACTTGTCCTTCATGCTCGCAATCGCCTGCGGCAGGTCGTTCAGCGGGGCGGACAGCAGCCTACCCGCTTCCTGCGATGCCGTGTGGGCCGCCTGAAACGCGCGCAACGCGCGCATCCCGCATACAAAGCGTACCCGCATTTTGCCGCGCGCGGCCTCGGTGTACAACACTTTCACCATCCCCACCTGCCCAGTGGTGTTGGGGTGTGTGCCGCCGCATGCCACCATCTCTACATCCCCTGCCGCCACCACGCGCACGTGTTCGGTGACGGTCGGGTCCTTCCGCAGCGGCAGATGCGCCAGCTCCGCTTTCTCGGGAAACCAGCATTTCACGGGCAGGTCTGCCGTGATCGTCCGGTTGACATCTTCCTCGATCTCCAGCCACATGTCCGTATCCAGGCTCACCGCGCCGCCGGGCAGCGTCACGTCGATGGTGGCGTCCGCCTCGCCGATGTGCAGCCCGATCGTATACCCCTGAACTTTCCGTGCGATCGCCCCAGCCAGCAGGTGCTCGCCCAAATGCTGCTGCATGTGGTCAAACCGGCGCGGCCAGTCGATGGTTCCATGCACAACGGTACCCACAGGCACGTTCCCTTCGGTATAATGACGCACATCGCCGTCCTCCACCAACACATCGGTCACCCGCGCGGTGCCGCCGTCATATGCCAGCGTGCCCGTGTCATGCGGCTGGCCGCCGGACGTCGGGTAAAACACGCTTTGATCCAGCGTCAGCCATGTGCCGTGCTCGTCGGCACCCACGCCGGTCACGCGCGCGGAAAAGGCGCATTGGTACGCATCCTCATAATACAATCGTCTGGTCATCGTTCCCTCCGGAGGCCATCATAGGCCAAACGCGGGGCGCAGGCAATCGGGCAGCCTTGCGGCGTGACAGGCAAACGCGCTATGATGTGGGAGAAATCCCAACAACTAACCTGCCGGAGGTACCGTATGACGCTCCCCATTACGCTGGCGATCCTCATCCCGCTGCTTGGCACCACGCTGGGCGCCTCCATGGTGCTGGTGCTCAAGAACGATATACGCCCCAGCATCCACAAAATGCTGGTGGGCTTTGCCTCCGGCGTGATGGTGGCGGCATCGGTGTGGTCGCTTCTGCTACCCGCCATTGACAAATCCGTCGAGCTGGGCGTGCCGGGCTGGATGCCCCCGTCCGTTGGCTTCATGCTGGGCATCCTGTTCCTGCTGCTGCTGGACACGCTGATCCCCCACCTGCACGCGCCGGGCGATGAGCCGGAGGGCATCCACGTGCACGCGCGAAAGAACACCATGCTGATGCTGGCGGTCACCCTGCACAACATTCCGGAGGGCATGGCGGTGGGCGTGGTGTTCGCGGGCCTGATTGAGGGTAGCGCGGGCATTACGTTTTCCTCTGCGCTGGCGCTGGCCATCGGTATCGCCATCCAGAACTTTCCGGAGGGCGCGATCATCTCCATGCCGCTGCGCAGCATCGGCATGTCCCGCAATTAGGCCGTTATGGCATGCAAGGCGTACGGCGTGGTGGAGCCGCTGGCGGCGTTTGCCACGGTGGCGCTTACGCACATCATGGTGCCCATCCTCCCCTATCTGCTGGCGTTCGCGGCCGGCGCCATGATGTACGTGGTGGTGGAGGAGCTGGTGCCGCAATTGCAGGAAGGGACGCACAGCAACATCGGCATCATCGGTTTTGCGGTTGGGTTTACGGTGATGATGATTTTAGACGTGGCGCTTGGATAGCGGAAAGGCGATACCATGAAAATTGGCGTACAATCGGCCCCCATCATGGATGAACTGGGCGTGGAGGAAGGCTTCCGGACGCTGCGGGCATGCGGCATCGAATCGGTGGACTACAACATCGACCATGAGCTGTCCGGCAACGACATCCTGGCCGGGCGCAGGAGCGGCATCTTTTACCGGAGCGAGAAGGAAGTCATGGATTTCTACGCCCCCGCGCGCAAGGCGGCCGAGCGGCATGGCATCGGCATCCATCAGGTGCACGCGCCGTTCCCCTGCTATGTGAAGGACGCGGACGCGCAGGAAAGCCTGATGCAGGCGCTGTCCATGAGCGTGGCGGCTACCCACGCGCTGGGCGCCACGCACATCATTGTGCATCCGGCATACCTGGCGTATGCCGAGGGGCTGACCCCGGAGCAGGAATGGGCGATCAACAGGGCGCTGTACCTGGGCCTGGCGCCCGCGCTGCGCAAATACAACGTGACATGCTGCCTGGAGAACATGTTTACCAAGCACCGCGGCCGCGTAATGGCGTCGGTGTGCGCCGATCCGCATGACGCTGTGCGCTATATCGATGACCTGAACGATCTGGCGCAGGACAAGCTGTATGCCTTCTGCCTGGACACCGGGCATGCGCAGCTGTGCTCACAGGATGTGGGGCGCTATGTGCGCGTGCTGGGCCACCGGCTGGAAGCGCTGCATGTGCACGACAATGACGGGCTGGACGATAAGCACCTGCACCCGTATATGGGGCTAATCGACTGGGATGGTTTTTTAACCGCGCTGGGCGAAACCGGCTATGACGGCGTAATGAGCTTTGAGACATTCAACACGCTGGGTACGTTCCCCAAGCCCCTGTGGAATGAGTGTCTGACGCTGCTGTCCGCCACCGGACGCATGTTTGTGGAACGGGTTGCCGCAGCGCGCGCGGGTGTGGCCTGATGGCGATTGATTTTACGCTGACGCGCAAGCAGGCGCTCACGCCCATCTACCGCGCCTGGTGGGACGGCACGCTGGATCGCCCGCTGGTGCGGCTGACGGTAGTCGACGCGCACGGCGAGGCGCGCCCTGCGGAAGCGCCGTTGCTGTCGCAGGCCAACTGCGCGGATTTTTCGGTGACCCCCGAGCAGGTCATCGACGCCTGGGACGCGCACCTTGGCCGGCAGCAGTATCTGGGCGACGCCTACCCGCTGGTGGACATGACCGCCTTTGGCCCCGGCGTGCTGGCCGCCATGTGCGGCGCAGTGCTGGACAATTCCTCGGGCGCGGTGTGGTTCTTCCCGCCCGATGATCTGCCGGTTGAGGAAATTTCCATTCGGTATGACCCGGACAACAAGTGGACGCAGCGGATCAAGGCCATCTACCGCGCCGGGCAAGCGCGCTGGGGCAATCTGGTCACGATGGGCATGCCCGACCTGGGCGGCGTGCTGGACGTGATCGCGTCCTTCCGCGGCACGGAAAACCTGTTGACCGACCTGTACGACGCCCCGGAGGAAGTGGACCGCCTGGTGCGGGAAGCGGAGGACGCCTGGCACGCGGCGTATGATGATTTTTCCGGGACGCTCCAACAGTCCGGGCAGGGCTATGCCGACTGGAGCAGCCTGTGGTCGGACCAGCCTTCCTACATCCTGCAGAGCGATTTTTGCTACATGATCAGTCCGGAGCACTTTGACCGGTTCGTGCTGCCCTCGCTGCAGCGCCAGATGGCGCGGCTGCATGATGTGATCTACCACCTGGATGGCATCGGGCAGCTGATTCACCTGCCCAAGCTGTTAGGCGAGCCCGCCCTGCGCGCCATCCAGTGGGTGTACGGCGACGGGCAGCCAACGGCGGAGTATTGGCTGGACGTATACCGGCGCGTCGAGGACGCCGGCAAGCGCAGTTGGGTGATCGGCTCGTGCGAAGGGTTTCTCGAGGTGGCCAAGTACATCAAGCATGGCTTGTACTTCAACGGCCATGTGCGGCGCGGCGAGGAGGATCTGGCGAAAAGGGTGCTGTCCGCGCGGTAGCCCCTGACGCAGAACAGGCGGGCCACGATGGGTCCGCCTGTTCCTTTTATCGCTACGTTACTTCAGGAACCCCTGTATGATGCGGTTCTCGGCTTCCTCTTCAGACAAGCCCAGGGTGCGCAGCTTCAAAATCTGCTCGCCGGCGATCTTGCCGATGGCGGCTTCGTGGATCAGGGAGGCTTCCTCGTTGTAGGCATCCAGCTGGGGCGCGGCGGTGACAACGGCCTGGTCGGCCAGGATCGCGTCGCACGCGGAGTGCCCGGTGCACCGTGCGTTGCCCACGAGTTTTGATACAAACGACTGCCGGGAGCGGCCTTTGGCCACCGAGCGGGACACCACGTCCGCGCCGGAATCATCGCCCTCCAGCATCACCGCAAAGTCGGATTCGGCGGTCTCGTCCCCGTCGGTCATCAAGCGTTCGCGGATGATCAGGCGAGAGCGTGCGGCCAGCGTGGCTTCGGTCTTGCGGACGGTGGAGTTCACGCCGCCCAACTGCACGGTGTCCATCGTCAAGGACGAATCCTCTGCCAGCGTGGCAACGGTGACCGGGTTGATGCGCCGCGCGCCCTCCCCCGTGCCGGTGCCGATGTGCTTTTCGTCATAGGTGACATGCGCGCCGCGGCCGATCATGAACCGGTGGATGCCGTTGTGCCTGGCCTCACCTTCATCATCGGTGTGCACGCCGCACCCGGCCACGATCATAACGCGGGCGCCGTCGCCGATATAAAAGTCGTTGTATGTCAGGTCGTCCACGTCGCCCTTGGTAACGCAGGCGGGGATAAACACCCGCTCGTCCCGCGTGCCGGGCGCCACGTGGATCTCGAGGCCGGGCTTGCCCTCGCGGTGCGGCAGGATTTTGATGTTTTCCGTGGATTGCCGCCCGGCGCACCCGCCATCCTCACGGATGTTGAAAGCGCCGTCGAACTTGCCGGTATACCCGGCCACGATGCCCAGCAGCTTTTCGGTGATCTTGTTCATGCGGGGACCTTCCTGCCCACCGGGCAATAGCCTGCAACCTCGCTGTCCAACAGTTTCGGCAGCACCTCGTCCTTAGGCCCGCTCAAGCGGATGGTGCCGTTGGCCATCACGATGATGTCGTCGGCGATCTCCAGAATGCGCTCCTGGTGGGAGATGATGATCATCGTGTGCTGGTTGTCCTTCAATGCCTCAAAGGCAGTGACCAGACCGTTGAAGCTCCAAAGGTCGATGCCTGCTTCGGGCTCGTCAAAAATGAGCACGCGCGTGCCACGCGCCAATACACTGGCAATTTCGACGCGCTTGATTTCGCCGCCGGACAGGCTGGCATCCACATCGCGGTCGATATAGTCCACCGTGCACAGGCCCACCTTGCCCAGCAGGTCGCACAGGCCGTCCATGTCCAGCTCCTGCCCGGCGGACAGCTCCATCAGCTCGCGCACGGTCAGCCCCTTGAAGCGCACCGGCTGCTGAAAGCCATAGCTGATGCCTGCCTGCGCGCGTTGGGTGATGTCCATATTGGATATGTCCTTGCCATCCATCCAGATGCTGCCGGAGGTGGGCTGGATCAGCCCGGCGATCACCTTGGCCAGCGTAGTTTTGCCGCCGCCATTGGGGCCGGTGATGACCACCAGTTTACCATCGCCGATCTTCACGGACACATCCTTTAAAATCTCCGCGCCGTCCGACAGCGTCCAGCCTACGTTCTTGATTTCGAGCAATTCGCTCCCTCCCTGAAACGCGTGAAAAATACACGCGATATTTCCCCCGCGATTATACCACAGAACGCGCCGCAGAAATCGCCGGCATGGTATAATCGCGGCACGGCGTTTCCGCCGATTCCACAGAAACGGGTGATTTGCGTTCCCCTCTTGACCTTCAATCCCCTCCGCATCCAGGACCGCGACTGGATGACCACACTGCTCCAGCAGTCCAGCCGGGGCGCGCTGGAGTACAACTTCACGTCTTTGTATATGTGGCGGCACGCCTATCGCTTGCAGGCAGCTGAACACATGGGGCGCCTGATCGTGGTCTCCGACCCGGATGACCCGATGTATCTGTATCCGGACGGGCCGGGGCCCATTGAGCCGTACATCGAGGCGCTGTATGAGGACGCCAAAGCCCGCGGGGCGGGGCTTGCTTTCTGGGTGCTGCTGGACGAGCACAAGGAGCAGCTGGAAAAGGCGTATCCCGGCAAGTTTGACATCGCGCCCGACCGCAGCCAGGCGGACTATCTCTACACCGCCGAAAGCCTGATCACCCTGCGCGGCAAGAAGCTGTCCTCCAAGCGCAACCACATCAACCGGTTCATGTCGACCTTCCGGGACTACCGGTATGAGCCGATCACCAAAAACAACATCCGCGAAGTGCACGAAATGGACAGGCTGTGGTGCGAGGAAAACTACGGCTACCAGACCGAAAGCCTGACCAGGGAGGAAAACGCGGTGGACCAGGTGCTGCACAACTATTTTGACCTGCCGGTGGACGGCGGCCTGCTGCGCGTGGGCGAAAAGGTGGTGGCCTTTACGCTGGGCGAGCCGCTGAACGACACCACATATTTAATGCACATTGAAAAGGCGCTGGACGCCTACCCCGGCGCGTACCAGATGATCAACCAGCTGTTCGCCGAGGCGCATTTTGAGGGCTATACGTATGTCAACCGCGAGGATGACGCCGGCGACGAGGGGCTTCGCCGCGCCAAACTGTCGTATGATCCAGTGCGGCTGGTGACCAAGTATTGCGGGCGGCTGATCGGCGACACGCTGTAACAATCCGTGGAAATGGAAAGCCCGCGCCTTCGTTTCGGAAAGCGCGGGCTTTGGTTTTGGGTCGGTATTACAGTTTGCGGCGGGCCACGAAGCCCCAGGCGGGCTTGCCATCGCGGAAGTTTTCGATTTCCACATAGGCCCAGAAGTTGTCATTGTCGCGCCGCCATGCCAGCACATTGACTGGCACGCCCGCGTTGCCATAATATTCCATGCGGTTGGTGTCCCGGTCGCCGCCGATGACGGGGTCATCGGTAAAGTACACCGAACCCGTGGTCTTGCGCGGCATGCGGGTCAAAACCAACTCGGTCAGCTGAGCCAGGATATCGTCCGGCACCGCAGCCCGGGTGATATACCCGATGCGGTATTTGCCGTTGCTCAGGCCGTAGCCGAACATCACCCAATCCCCAACGGTTCCGTAGAACTGACAGGTGCCGCTTTTTGACCCGGCAGATGCGCTGCCGTTGCGCCAGTAGCCCGGTCCGGGACCGGTATACACCTCATAGTTGCCATCCTTCAGCTTGCCCTTAATGTACGTAGGCAAATACTGCGGCTCCACGATGGTGGAGGGATCCTGGTAGGTGAACTCCACCTGCGCCGGGCGCGCGGTGCCGTCCGGGCTGACCGTGACGGTGATCGAGGAAGGGCTGGTCAGCACATAGCCTGCGGGTGCGTTGGCGGGGTCCGCCTTGACCTGGGTGGGCGCGGCGCTGCTGACCAATACGGTGAGGCTCGCCAGCTGCGCGCCGTCCTGGTTCTTGTAGATGACCGGCACGTTGACGCTTACCGGCGGCGCGGGGGCGCGGTACGTGAAGGTGACGGACGCGGGGTTGGCCGTGCCGTTGTCAGAGACGTTCACCGCCACGCTGCGGGCGCTGACCAGCGTATAGCCCGCGGGCACCCTGGCGTCATTGGCGGACACCGCGTTGCTGCCGTAGCTGAGCGTAACGTTTTCGGTGTGCAGGGTGGTGCCGTCCTCGGCTACATAGCTGACGGGCACCACCGCCGTCACGCCAGGCCGGTAGACGAATGTCACCGAGCTGGGCGTGGCCGTGCCGTTGGCCGCCACCGTCACATTGGCGCTGCGGCTGCCGGTCAGGGTGTATCCGGCCGGCACATTGGCGTCATTCGCGTAAACCGTGGTGGTGCCATATCCGGCCTGCACGTAGACGGATTTGAGCAGGTTGCCCTTGGTGTCCTGGTAGTACACCGGCACCGTGGCGGTCACCGACGGCGGCGCAGTGGTTGCCTGCACATAGGTAAAGGTAACGCTGTTGGGGGTGGCGATCCCAGTTGGGGACACATACACCAGCGCGCTGGACGCGCCGGAAATCACATAGCCTGCCGGCACCAGCATGTTGTTGGCGGTGATCGTGTTGTTGCCGGAAACTACGGTCACATAGGCAGTGTTGAGCACCGCGCCAGTGTTGGTGCGGTAGTACACCGGCACCACGGCGCTGGCCGTCTGTGTGGGCGGCGGCGTGACCGCCGAGCGGGTGTACAGGAACGTTACGCTGGAGGGGCTCGCCACGCCCTGCGCGGACACGGACACCACGGCGTCCTTGGCGCCCACCAGGCGATAATCCGCCGGCACCAGCGCGTTGTTGGCGGTGATCAAGCGGCTGCCCACGCCCAGGTAGGCATAGTCGGTGTTCAGCGTGGCGCCGTACAGGTCTTTGTAATACACAGGCACCGTGACGTACTGCACCTGCGGTGCGGGCGCCGGGGTGACGCTGGGGGCATAGACAAACTGCACCACCGTGGGGGTGACCGCGCCCTGTGCGCTGACCGTGACGGTAGCCGTGCGCGGGCTGGACAGCACATAGCCCGCCGGCACGCGCGTGTCATTGGCGGACACATAATTGGTGCCATACGCCACGCGCACATACTCGCTGTAGAACGCGTGGCCGGCATTGCTCACATATTGGACCAGCACATTGGCCTGCACGTTGGTGGTGGTGCCGCCCCACGGAATCGGCGAGGCGTAATACTGCAGGGAGGACAGGTTGTTGGAGACG
>JAGVSV010000252.1 GCA_019137115.1 Bacillota bacterium | reverse complement strand
AATATCCGGTAGGTATATTCCTTGCCTTTTGCCGAGAAACGCGCGTGCACGCTGTCCGGAACAGCCACCGATTGGGTGACCGCGATGTCCCGTGGCAGCAGGGTGCCCAGCACCAAGGGGTACCCGTCCGGGGGGATGCTGCTGGCGGTGTCAAAATGCGCGCGCTGACCCAGCGCGTGGACACCGGCATCGGTGCGGCTGGCGCCCGTGATGCGCGTGTCCGTACCTGTCGCCCGCCGCAGCGCATCCTCTAACGCTTCCTGCACGCTGGGGCCGTTGAGCTGC
The DNA here is from genome assembly GCA_019137115.1 of Bacillota bacterium. Lineage (GTDB taxonomy): Bacteria > Bacillota > Clostridia > Christensenellales > Aristaeellaceae > JAGVSV01. The sequence goes on along the minus strand of JAGVSV010000252.1, from coordinate 5,642 downwards.
CGCTGCCAACCGGCATAGTCCGTGCCGTCATACTCCAACGTCAGCAAAATGCGCATACGCCCCGCCTCACTGCAGCCGTCCCTGCAGGACGACCACCGCGATCAGCAGCGCCATGGCGCCAAAGGCAACGGCATCTCCCCGCCTGTAGCGCAGCACGTGCAGCCTGGTGCGCCCTTCGCCGCCATGGTAGCAGCGCGCTTCCATCGCCATGGCCAGGTCACCCGCCCGGCGAAACGCGCTGACAAACAGCGGCACCAGCAGCGGGATCATCGCCTTGGCGCGCGCCTTCAGGTTGCCGGTGGAAAAATCCGCCCCGCGGGCTGACTGCGCCTTCATGATCTTGTCGGCTTCCTCGGTCAGCGTGGGAATAAAGCGCAGCGCGATGGTCATCATCATCGCCATTTCATGCGCCGGAAACCCGATGCGCTTCAGCGGCGACGCCAGGCGCTCCAGCCCGTCGGTCAGCGTGACGGGCGCTGTGGTCAGCGTCAGCACGCTGCTGCCCACCACCAGGAAGATCAGGCGGGCGGAAAACCGCACCGCGTTCATCAAGCCATCCTCCTTGACCACGATGAACCCCAGGCGAAACAACTCCCGCTCACCTGTGCCGAAAAACATGTTGAGCACAAAGGTGAACACCAACAGAATTCTCAGCGGCTTCAGCGAGCGCAGCATCATATTGACCGGCAGCCGGCTCAGCCGCACCACCAGCACCAAAAACAAAACGATGGGAATGTAGCCGGGCAGCGAGCCCACCAGAAACACCGCCACGATGAACCCCACCGTCAGCAGGATTTTAGCCCGGGGGTCCAGCCTGTGGATGGGGCTGTCGATGGGATAGTACTGGCCCAGCGTGATGTCACGAAGCATGGCCTGTCCCTCCCTTCAGCAGCTTTTCCAATAAATCCGCCAGTTCATCCAGCAGGCAGCAGTCCGGCAGGTCGATGCCCCGCGCGCGCAGCCCGTGCACCAGACGGCTGGCTGCCGGTACATCCAGCCCCATGGCGCCCAGCCTGTCTACCTGCATGAACACATCGTTCGGCGCGCCCTCCATGACCAGCCTGCCCTGCTCCAACACCGCCACGCGCGTAGCCAGCCGGGCCACGTCGTCCATGCTGTGCGATATCATCACCACCGTTGTGCCGTCGCTGTGCAGCCTGGCGATATCGCCAAGCAAATAGTCCCTGGCCCGGGGGTCCAGCCCGGCCGTCGGCTCGTCCAGCACCAGGATGCGGGGGCGCATCGCCAGCACGCCGGCCAGCGCGACGCGGCGCATCTGCCCGCCCGACAGCTCGAAGGGTGATTTATCCTTCATCGTTTCATAGGACAAGCCCACCATGTCCATGGCTGCGCGCACGCGGGCGTCCACCTCGGCCTCCGACAGCCCCATGTTGCGGGGGCCAAAGCCGATGTCGCGCGCCACGGTTTCCTCAAACAGCTGGTGCTCAGGGTATTGAAACACCAACCCCACCTCGAAGCGCACGGCGCGCTTGGACACTTCCCTGTTGTTGATATCCCTGCCGTCCAGCAGCACGCGGCCTGATGTCGGCGTCAGCAGTGCGTTGAGGTGCTGCGCCAGCGTCGACTTGCCCGAACCCGTGTGCCCGATCAGCGCCAGCGCCTCGCCATCCCGGATGGTCAGCGATATGTCGCGGATGGCGGTTGCCTGAAACGGGCTGCCCTGCTGGTAGGTGTGCGTCAGATTTTCAACAGTGATGGGCAAGCCGCACCACCTCCTCCAGCATGTCGTCAATGCTCAGCACATTGGGGTTGATGCCAATGCCACGTCCAGCCAGGTCAGCTGCCAGCCGGGTCATGGGCGGCACGTCCAGCCGGTAGGAACGGATGCGGTCTACCTGGCTGAATACCTCGCGCGGGGTGCCGTCCATGGCCAGCTCTCCGCCGTGCATCACCACCACGCGCCCGGCGGGCACCGCTTCCTCCATAAAGTGCGTGATCCATACCACCGTGATGCCCTGTTCCTCATTAAGATGGCGCACGGTTTCCAGCACATCGCGGCGGCCCGAGGGGTCCAGCATGGCGGTCGCCTCATCGAGGATCAGCGCTTCAGGCTGCATGGCCAGGATGCCTGCAATGGCTACGCGCTGCTTCTGGCCGCCCGACAGCAGGTGGGGCGCGCGGTCGGCAAACGCCGTCATATTGACGGCTGCCAGCGCCTGCGCGATCCGCCCGGGCATCTCGTCCGCGGGGACGCCGATGTTCTCCATGCCGAAGGCAACATCGTCTTCCACCCGGGTGCCCACGATCTGGTTGTCGGGGTTTTGAAACACCATGCCGGCGCGGCGGCGGATATCCCAGGTATACTGAGCATCCGCTGTGTCCATACCGCTAAGCAACACCGTGCCCTCCGAAGGCTGGTACAAGCCGTTGATCAATTTCGCCACGGTGGACTTGCCCGATCCGTTGTGCCCCAGCAGCGCCACAAACTCGCCGCGCGCGATGTGCAGGGTGAAATCCCTCACCGCCGGCGGCGCCTCCGGGCTGTACCGGTATGTGACATGATCAAGCTGTATGTGGGGGGCAGCCATCTATGCCTCCCCGCCGCGGTTGAACGACGCTGCCATGTTATAGCGCCCGTAAAAATCGCGCATAAAGTCTAAAAACCGGTCGTGCAGGATGGCTTCGCGCACCTGCTCCATCAGGCGCAGCAGGTAGCGGAGGTTGTGGATGGTGATCAGCCTGGCGCCGGTGATCTCCCCGGCCTTGATCAGGTGGCGGATATAGGCGCGGGTGTGATGCCGGCAGGCGTAGCAGTCGCACCCTGCCTCGATGGGGGTGAAGTCATCCGCGTATGGCGCGTTGCGCAGCACCAGCCTGCCCTCGTCCGTAAGCGCCGTGCCATTTCTGGCGATGCGGGTAGCCAGCACGCAGTCGAACATATCGATGCCCCGCAGCACGCCTTCCAGCAGGCAATCCGCCGTGCCCACCCCCATCAGGTAGCGGGGCTTTGTTTCCGGCAGATGCGGCCGGATATGATCCAGCATCCGGTACATGACGTCCTTGGGCTCGCCCACCGACAAGCCGCCGATGCCGTAGCCCGGAAAATCCATGTCCCGGAGCGCCTTGACGCTGTCCACACGCAGGTCCTCATAGACCGAGCCCTGGACGATGCCAAACAGCAGCTGGTCGGGCCGGGTGTGCGCCTCACGGCAGCGCAGCGCCCAGCGGTGCGTGCGCTCCATGGCATCCCGGGCAGCGGCATCATCACAAGGGTAGGGCGCGCACACATCAAAAGCCATCGCAACGTCGGCGCCCAGCGCCTCCTGGATGGCCATGGACGACTCCGGCGACATGAACAGCCGGCTGCCGTCGATGTGGCTTTGAAAGCTGACGCCGTCCTCGGTGATCTTCCGAAGCCCGGCCAGCGAAAACACCTGAAAACCGCCGCTGTCGGTCAGGATGGGGCCATCCCAGCCCATGAAGCGGTGCAGCCCCCCCGCGCGGGCGACGATGTCTTCGCCGGGGCGCAGGTGCAGGTGGTAGGTGTTGGACAGCAGGATATGGGTGCCGATGTCGCGCAACTCATGCGGCGTCATGGCTTTGACGCAGGCCTGGGTGCCCACGGGCATATAGATGGGCGTGGGCACATCACCGTGCGCTGTGTGCAGCACGCCCAGGCGCGCGCCGGACTGCGCGCAGGTTTTCAGCAGCGTAAAGGAAGCCGTGTTCTGCATGCAACTGCCTCAGGCGGTGGGCGGGATATCGGGCCATATCTTTTTCAAACCGTCGATTTCCCGCTTAAACGCTGCCCAGGCGCCGCTGTCCGGCGGCGGCGCGATGAACACCATGCTTTGGTCCGTGATGGGGTGCCTGAGCGACAGCCGCATGCCCCACAGCGCAATCTGCATTTTTTTGCCGCTGCCATAGCGCTGGTCGCCTAAGATGGGAAACCCGGCGCCGGACAGCTGCACGCGGATTTGATGCGCGCGGCCTGTCTCCAGCCGTACAACAACCAGGGATTTGCCGTCCATCCTGACGACAGTTTTAGCGTGCAGGATGGCTTCCCGGCCCTGCCTGAGGTAGGAGGGCACGCGCCTGACGGTGTTGGTTTCCGAATCCTTGACCAAAAAATCGCGCAGGGTGAAATTGTCCGGCGCGCTGCCCGCGCATACGCAGACATACTCGCGGAGGAGGACGTTGTCCCTGAGCTGCGCGCTGAGCCGGGCTGCAGCCTTGCTGGTGCGCGCAAAGCACAGCAAGCCGCCTACCGGCCTGTCCATGCGGTGCACCAGGCCCAGGTAGACGTTGCCGGGCTTGTCATACTTTTCTTTGATATAGCGCTTCAAAAGGGACAGCATGTCCGCATCACCTGTCCGGTCGCCCTGGGTGAGGAGGTTCGGCTCCTTCAGAGCGACGAGCAGGTGGTTGTCCTCATAAGCAATTGCAGGCGTTGAAAACATGGAAAGCCTTTCCGTATTCGTTATGTTGCCTGCCACCTGGCGCTCGCGCCGCAGGGCAGGATGCCGCCGGAGGAAACCGGCAGCGCCACCTCGCCGGCATCCACCCTGCCGGCGTGCCTGGGCACCACCGTGCGTTCCACAATGGTGCGCAGCACCGAGGGCTGAAAACCGGTCGTGTAGCCATTGAGCAGAAAAAACAACGGGCTGCCGCTCAGCAGCGTGGCGCAGGCGTCAGCCAGGTTGTACAGCTCGTCCTCTAACTTCCACACCTCGCCGCCGGACCCCCGGCCGTAGCTGGGCGGATCCATCAGGATGCCGTCGTAACGGTTGCCGCGCCGCGCTTCGCGGCGCACAAACGCCATGGCATCCTCGACGATGAAGCGGAATGACGTTTCATCCAAGCCGCTGAGCTCACGGTTTTCCTTGGCCCACTGCGTGATCCCCTTGGCTGCGTCCACGTGCGTCACGTGGGCGCCGGCGGCTGCGCAAGCCATGGAGGCGCCGCCCGTATAAGCAAACAGGTTCAGCACCCTGGCGCCGCGGCGCCCGGCGATCAGCGACTGCATCCAGTCCCAGTTGACCGCCTGCTCCGGAAACAGCCCGGTGTGCTTGAAACCGGTTGGACGCACAAAAAAACGCAGCGCACCATAACGCACCGTCCAGCGCTCCGGCAGCTTGCGGTGGAATACCCACGCCCCGCCGCCGCGGCTGGACCGCTCGTACACAGCGTCCGCCTCATCCCAGAGCCCAGGCTGTGCTTTGGGCCAGATCACCTGCGGGTCGGGGCGGGACAGGCGGATATTGCCCCAACGCTCTAACTTCAGCCCGTCGCCGGTGTCCAACACCTCAAAATCCGTCCACCGATCCGCTGTGTACATGCATACCCCCTTTGCCGCCGGTACCGGCAGTTGGCCCTGATTATACCATGGATACAGCTGAAAACAAAGGCTTGCGCTTATTGTATATAAGGTACATAAGGTTGAGCCATGCGCTTGTCAACCCGCCCCCTCTCCTGTACACTGGGGAAGAACAACCCAGGGAGCGTACACCCCCGATGAACAAAGCCCCTCGGATAAGGAGCAGATTGCAGCTGAACGTGCTATGTTTTACTCGTCCGTTCCTTGCTGCAAGCTAAAATTCCCGTCCTATGAATTCATTGATGTTTTACAATCGTTTATTAAGGATCAGCTTCCAAATCGTGCAAAGGAGCGTGTCGAATGC
>JAGVSV010000238.1 GCA_019137115.1 Bacillota bacterium | reverse complement strand
TGCGCCTGGGGTCGCTGGAGCCGGTCATCGTGGACGACGCCTTCGCCGAAGCGCTGGCGGCCACCGGCAAGGTGTGCCCGCAGTTTCATCTATCGCTGCAATCCGGCAGCGACACCGTGCTGAAACGCATGCGCAGGCGGTACACGGGCGCGGCGTATCTGGACGCGGTCGCTACCTTGCGCAAACACTTCCCGGGCTGTGCGGTCACCACCGATGTGATCACCGGCTTCCCCGGTGAAACCGATCAGGAACATGAGGAAACGCTGGCATTTGCGCAAACGGTGGGCTTCGCGCGCATGCATGTGTTCCCGTACAGCGCGCGCGAAGGGACGCCGGCCGCCGCCATGCCCGACCAAATACCCGTGCCCGTGCGCGAACAGCGCGCCAAAGAGATGATCGCGCTGGGGCAGCTGTCCGCGCAGGCGTTCAAAGCGTCCACGGTGGGCACCGTGCAAAGCGTGCTGTTTGAGCAGGCCGAGCGGTACGGCGCGCGCGGCTATACCGGCACGTATCTCGAGGTGTTCTGCCCCGGCGCGCAACCAGGCGAAATCCACGAAGTGTTGATCACGGGCCCGGACGGCAAGCGGCTGACCGGTACCCTTTCACCCCCCCGATAAGGAGGTTTGACCATGGACAACTGCATCTTTTGCAGGATCGCGCGCGGGGAGATCCCGTCCAACCGCGTGTATGAGGACGCGCACTGCCTGGCGTTTCATGACCTGCACCCACAGGCGCCGGTGCATGTGCTGATCATCCCCAAGGAACACGCGGGCGGCCTGTCCGACGTGGGCGGGTTAACCGATCAAGCGCTGGCCGCCTGCCTGCGCGCCGCCAGGGAGGTCGCCACCCTCACGGGCGTGGCGGACACCGGCTACCGGCTGATCAGCAACGTCGGGGAACACGGCTGCCAGAGCGTTGCGCACCTGCACTTCCATCTGCTGGGCGGCAAGCAGCTTCCCGACCGGATGGCATAGGGGGCGCCGCATGGAGCGCATAACCGCGGCGCGCGCCGTCTGCCTGTTTGCCGATGCCGCCGTGTCCCTGGGGCTGGTGCAGGAGGAGGACCGGGATTATACGGTCAATGCCCTGCTGTCCATCCTGGCGCTGGACGCGCCGGACGAGGGCGCGGGCGACCTGTCCCTGCTGGACCTGGCCGATTTGATGGCGCAGGATGCGCTGGTGCGCGGGCTGATCGGGGAAGGCAACGACGCCAGCGACCGGTTCACCGCCCGGCTGTTCGGCGCGGTGACGCCCGCGCCACAGGCCGTACGCGAGCGGTTTTCGGCGCTGGCAGGGGAGGACATCGTCCGCGCCACCGACTGGTTCTACCAGCTGTGCCGGGCCACCGACTACATTAAAACGCGCGAAATCGCCCGCAATGTGCGCTATGAGAGCGACACGCCTGCCGGCACGCTGGAAATCACGATCAATCTGTCCAAGCCCGAAAAAGACCCGAGGGACATCGCTGCGATGCTCACGCATAAGGCGGTGCGCTACCCCAGATGCGCGCTGTGCGCGCAGAACTCCGGCTATGCCGGGCGGCCCGGCTTCCCCGCGCGGCAGAACCACCGCATCATTCCCCTAACGCTGGGGGGCGACCGGTGGTATTTCCAGTACTCGCCGTACCTGTACTATGACGAGCACTGTATCGTGCTCAACCGCGACCACGTGCCCATGCGCATCAGCCGCGCGTCGCTGGGGCGGATGTTTGATTTTGCGGACGGTTTCCCGCACTACTTCATCGGCTCCAACGCCGACCTGCCCATCGTGGGCGGGTCCATCCTCACGCATGATCATTTCCAGGGCGGGCGGCACACCTTCCCGATGGAGCGCGCGGGCGAATGGTTTGCCTTTGACGCAGGCCTCGGCGTGACCGCAAGCGCGCTGACCTGGCCGATGACGTGCGTCAGGCTGTCGGGCAAAAACCGCGCGCGGCTGATCGACCTGGTCGACCGGCTGCTCACAGCCTGGCGTGCCTATGATGACCCCGCGCACGGCATCCTGTCCCACACCGACCGGCCCCACAACACGATCACGCCGGTGGTGCGCAAAGACGGGGGCATGTACCATGTCTATGCCATGCTGCGCAACAACCGCGCCACGCCGGAGCATCCCCTGGGGCTGTTCCACCCGCACCAGGACAAGCACCACATCAAGAAGGAAAACATCGGCCTGATCGAAGCGATGGGCTTGTTCATCCTGCCCGGCCGGCTGCTCCATGAGCTGGATCAGGTGGCGCGCTTCCTGTCGGAGGGCGCCGCCTTGCCCGAGGATTCGCCCCATCAGGTGTGGGCCGCCGCGCTCAAGGAAACGCACCGGAAATTGTCGCTTGACCAGGCCGAAACCGTCATCCGCGATGCGGTGGGCGAGTGCTGTTATCAGGTGCTGGTAGATACCGGCGTCTACAAACAAACCGAAGCAGGCCGAAGGGGCCTGGAAGCGTTTCTGCAATCGGCGGATTTGACCGCCTGACACAAAGGAGGGCACCATCATGTGGACACCCGTTGCGTACCCGGAGGAAGTGGGCATTTCCTCGCTGGCGGTCGAGGCGTTTCTGGACGGCGCTAAGGAACAGGGGCTGGAGTTTCACAGCGTGATCCTGCTGCGCCAGGGCAAGGTGGCCGCGCGCATGGCGTGGAAGCCCTACGATGACGTGACGCCGCACACGCTGTTTTCCCTGAGCAAGAGCTTCTGCTCGGCGGCGGCGGGCTTCGCGGTGGCGGAGGGGCTGCTCTCGTATGAGGACAAGGTGCTGGACGTGCTCAAGGACAAAGCGCCCGAACACCCGGACAAAGGATTGCAGAAGGTGACGCTTAAGCACCTGCTGACGATGTCCTCGGGGCTGGAGCCCAAATCCGACCAGGGCAGGTTCGGCTACGTGGACTGGGTCAAGCGCTTGCTTGCCTGCAAAACCGACCACGAGCCCGGCACGCACTTTCACTACAACTCCATGGGCACCTATCTGGTGTCCGCCATGGTGCAGAAGGTGACCGGCCAGACCATCCGGGATTATCTGATGCCCCGCCTGTTTGACAAGCTGGACATTCCGCTGCCGCAGTGGGACTGCTGCCCGATGGGCATCAACGCCGGTGGCTTTGGCCTGCACCTGTCGGGCGAAAGCATCGCCAAGTTCGGTCAGCTGCTGCTTCAGGACGGCCTATGGGACGGCAAGCGCGTGCTGCCCAAGGGCTGGGTGAAACTGGCCACCGACAAATCGATCGAAACCGTGGACAAGCCCGAGGACTCCGACTGGGCGCAGGGCTATGGCTTCCAGTTCTGGCGCACGCGCGGCAACCGCTACCGGGGCGACGGCATGTTTGGCCAGGTGTGCCTGGTGGACGAAAAGAATGATGTGGTGATCGCGGTCACGGCGGGCATCCCGGACATGGGCGCGGAAATGCAGCTGCTGCAGGACACGCTGCTCAAGGGCGTGGCCATGCCCCCGGCATCCGCCGCCGTGCAAAAGAGGGTCAAGGCGCGCATCGCCAAACTGGCCTATGACGCGCCCACCGACGACGGCGCCGGCCGCGACCTGACGGGCAGCTACGTGGCCGGCACCAACAACCGCCTGCGTCTGGAGTTCCGGGCCGACGGGCGGCTGGTGGCCTTCTTTCGCCGCGCCGGCCGCAACCAGTGGAACCTGTGCTTCTCCCTGCGCAAGGGTGAACCGCACCATGGCGAAGCCGCGTTCATGATGCCCATGGAAGCGCCGCAGGCGTACCTGGGCACCTACGGATGGAAGAACGGCGCTTTGCTCATGGACGTGCGCGTGCCCGCGGCGCCCTATGGCATCCGGGCCACGCTGGAACCGGTCGGGGACAACCTGCGCGTGACCATGAAGGGCGCGGGCACCCGCGAGGGCACCACCGTCTACCGGCGCCTGTAACGCCAAAGGAGGGCCATGTCCTACGCGATTGAGACCCGCGGCCTGACCAAAAGGTATGGCAAGGCGCGCGGCATTGAAAACCTGAGCATGACGGTGGAAACCGGGGACATCTTCGGATTTATCGGCCCCAATGGCGCCGGGAAAAGCACCACCATCCGCACGCTGCTGGGGCTGATCACCGCCACTGAAGGCGAGGCGACCGTGCTTGGCCTGTCGGTTAAAGACCAGGGCGAACAGATCCGCGCCAGGGTGGGCTACATGCCCGGCGAGGCGCAGTTTGACCTGGGGATGCGCGTGAAGGAGGTCATCCGGCTGTCCGCCCGCCTGCGCGGGAAGGACTGCACGCAGCGCACCAATGCGCTTTGCGAACAGTTTGAGCTGGAAACCGGGCGCAAAATCAGCGACCTGTCCCTGGGCAACCGCAAAAAGGTGTCCATCGTGTGCGCGCTGCAGCACGAGCCAGAATTGCTGCTGCTGGACGAGCCCACCAGCGGTTTGGACCCGCTGATGCAGAAGGCGTTCTGGGATACGCTGTCCAGAGAAAACGCGCGCGGCGTCACCATCTTCCTGTCCTCCCACGTGTTAAGCGAAGTCCAGCACCGTTGTCACAACGCCGCGATCATCCGCGAAGGGCAGCTGGTGGTGGCCGACAGCGTGGAAAACCTGGCGCGCACCGCGGCGCGCAGGGTCACCCTGCGCGGAACGGCGGACGCGCCGGACATCCCCGGCGTGCGCAAGCCCGAGCGCACGGACGGCAGCGTGACGTTTTTGTATCAGGGGGACATCAACCTTCTCACGCAGGCGCTGGCGGGCATGCGCCTGGCCGACGCCACCATTGAGGAGATGGAACTGGAGGAGATCTTCCTTCACTTTTATGAGAAGGGGGATGGGCGGGCATGACGGTATTCGCGCACGAAATGAGCCGGGGCAAAAAGAGCCTGCTGGCCTGGAGCCTGTCCGTGGGTTTGATGGTGCTGCTGATGGTGGTGCTGTACCCGGAGATCAAATCGTCGCTGGAATCGATGAACGCGCTGATGAGCACGCTGGGCATGTTTTCCAAGGCGTTCAACCTGGACATGATCGACATGGGCACCATGCTGGGCTACTATGGCATTGAGTGCGGCAACGTGCTGGGCTTTGGCGGCCCGCTGTTCGCGGCCCTGTTGGGCATGGCGGCGGTTGCCAAGGAGGAGGGCGGCCACACCGCGGAATTCCTGTTCTCGCATCCGGTCAAGCGCACCCATGTGCTGCTCGAAAAAGCGCTCAACCTGGTGGCGCAGATTCTGATCCTCAATGTTGCCTGCTTTGCGCTGGCGCTGCTGGGCGTGGCGATGATCGGGGAGAGCGTGGCCTTTCATGATTTTGCCATGCTGCACATCGGCTACACGCTGGTGGCGCTGCAGGTGGGGCTGTACTGCTTTGGCATCTCCTGTTTCTTGAAGCGCACGTCCTTTGGCGCCGGCGTGGGGCTGGTGCTGGGCTTTTATGTGCTCAATCTGGTCATCAACATGGTCAGGGAAGCTAAGCCGCTAAAGTACCTGACGCCCTACGCCTACGCGGAGCCCTCGCTGGTGCTCACCCGGCACCAGCCGGACTGGATGCTGGTGGTCATCGGTATGGCGCTGGCGCTGGCGGTGGCTTCGGCAGGCGTTGTCTATTACCGCCGCAAGGACCTGGCGGCGTAGGAGGAAATCGATATCGACGGCTTGACGCTGGGGTTTGTCGCCCGTGAACTTGATAGAACGCTTGCGGGTGGCCGCATTGACCGCATCACCCAGCCGGACAAGGACCTGGTGGTTTTTTCGGTGCGCACGCCCGGCGAAAGCCACCGCCTGCTGGTGGCCGCCGGGCCCAGCAGCACCCGCATGCACCTAACGCGCGGCGCGTACGAAAGCGCCGAGGTCGCGCCGATGTTTTTGATGCTCCTGCGCAAGCATCTGGCCGGCGGCCGCATCCTGTCCATCCGGCAGCTGCTGGGCGACCGGCTGCTGCTGATCACCGTGTCCGCCATGGACGAGATGGGGGAACGGCGCGAAAAGCAGCTGTACTTTGAGGCGATGGGCCGCCACACCAACCTGACATTGGTGCAGGACGGCATGATCATCGACTGCGCCCGGCACATCACCGATGATATGAGCCGCGTGCGCCGCATGATCCCCGGCGCGCCCTATGTGATGCCCCCCCGGCAGGACAAGGCCG
>JAGVSV010000060.1 GCA_019137115.1 Bacillota bacterium | reverse complement strand
TCGCCGTCCGGCCACTGTATCGTCAGCGTTTCATTGGCCAGATTGACCACCGCGTCCACGCCCGGCAGCTTGCCCACCGCTTTTTCCACCCGCACCGCGCACGCGGCGCAGGTCATGCCCTGTATATCAAAAACCTTTTGTTGCATCTCAATCCCTCCCGGGGTGCGGAGGAACATCCTCCACGTATATTATACCCGTGTGGAGGGGTGGCTTACCAAAGAATTGCGAAGGAAAAACGCGGGGGTGGGCCCGCGTCATTATCAACTTCCCGCTATTCTTACGTTCCCGACAGCGTCTGCCCCATCTCGCGGGGCAGTTTGCCGGCCTTGAACGCGGCGCGCAGCCGGTCGGCCAGACCCGGCGACCAGATGCCGATGTCGTCCTCGCGCACCGGACGGATGGTTTCAACGTCGGTTAAGTCGTTGGCGAATACCATGGCGTTGGAGATCATCGAGGCCATGCCGGTCTGCGCGGGGCAGGTCAGCGGCGCGCCCTCGGCGATCGCCCGCCGCATGCCGGTCAGCTTGTGGCGGTAGGCCGCGGTCAGCATGCCGTACGTTTTGACGCGCCCGTGGTGGTCGGTGCTGGTCACCTTGTAGACATACCCCTTGGTCTGCGCCACGCGGATGGTGGCATCCTCAAACACATATTCCATCAGCAGACGCGGGACTTTGTCATAATGCAGCGCGTGGGAGAAATACAGCATCGCGGTGGTGCCGCAGGCCAGGGTATAGCGCGCGGCGATGGTATCAAACGTGTCAATCGGGTAGGCGCGCCCCAGCTGCGCCTCACAGGCGGTGGCGGGTTGGGCGTCATACCCCTTGGTGGTCAGCCACAGCATGCTGAGCAAATAGTGCGCCGTGGCGTTGGTCAGGATGCTGTCATACACCGGGCGGCCATCCGGCAGCACCTTTTTGCCCGCCCAGCCGCCGGAGCGCGCGTAATACGCCTTCGGCCGCGGCCAGAGGATCAGCCCGCGCTGGGACACCGGCGCGCCCAGCAGCCCCCGGTCGATCTCGTCCTTCACGGCCAGCATCACCGGGTCATAGCATTGCTGGAAGCCCACGCCCAGCTTGCGTCCGGACTGTTGCGCAGCCTTGACGATGTCCTCCGCCTGCGCCACGGTGGCCGCCATCGGCTTTTCCAGCAGCAAATGGCTGCCATGTGCAAGGCACGCCAGCGCCTGCTCATGGTGCAAAAAGATGGGCGTGGACACCACCGCCAAATCCGCGGTATGCCGCGCGTAAAACTCATCCACCGTGTCAAACACCGGGATGGCTTTCTGCGCGATCAGCGCATACGCCGGGCTGTTCTTCGCGTACGGGTCCACAATGCCCGCAAGCTGAAGCCCCAGCACGCCCTCTCCCGTCAGCAGCTCCTTCACATACCCCGCGGCATACCCGCCGCATCCAACCAGCAGCACCTGCATGGGAAGACCTCCGATCAAAGCTTGTACCCTGCCATTATGACAAAGCCGGGCCATGAATACAACGTGTTTCCCTATCGCACGGCGTACATTCATGCTATATTGGTGCGGACAACCTGGCGCGGCCAGCCGCAATACTCCATGCGCCTGACGCGCGAAAGGCGGACGGTATGATCACACGCGAACCGGATTTTGGCAACATGCTCAAGGTGATGCGCCGGGAGGTGCCCGACCGGCCGGTGCTCTTTGAACTGTTCATGAACTACCCGCTGTATGAACTGGTGGTGGGGCATAAGCTGGAAGGCGACACCGCGCTGGATCGGTCGCGGTTTGTGGCCGAGGCGTTTGCCAAGATGGGCTATGACTATGCCCATGTGGTGGGCAGCTCGTTCGGCTTTCCCACCGGACATCACCCGCACCTGCAAACCTCGTCATTAAATGACGGCAGCGTGATTGTCGACCGCGAAAGCTATGAGAAATACGTGTGGCCCGACCCGGAGGACACCAGCTTTGACCACCTGCGCGAGATCCGGCCGTACTTGCCCGACGGCATGAAGCTGATGGTATTGGGGCCGGGCGGCGTGCTGGAGAACGCGATCAGCCTGATGGGGTATGACCGCCTGTGCTATCTGCTTTCCGATGACCCGGAGCTGGTGCACCTGGTGTTTGACCAGATCGGCAGCCGGCTTCTGTCCTACTACCGGCTGGCGCTGCAGCATGACACCGTGGGCTTGATCAGCGCCAATGACGACTGGGGCTTCAACACCCAGACGTTCCTGTCGCCGGCCCAGATGCGCGAGTATGTGCTGCCCTGGCACGCGAAAATCGTGGAATTGAGCCACAAGCACGGCCGCCCGGTGTTCCTGCACAGCTGCGGGCAATTGATCACCGTGATGGACGACGTGATCGCCATGGGCTTTGACGCCAAGCACTCCTTTGAGGACGTGATCCTGCCCATCGAGGAAGCCTACGAGAAATGGCACAGCCGCATCGCGCTGCTGGGCGGGCTGGACATGAACTTCGTGTGCACACGCCCGCCCGAGGAGGTCTACGCCCGCGCCCGCGGCATGCTGGAGCGCTCCGAAACGCGCGGCGGCTAACAGCATCCCGGAATATGTGCCTGTCAAGGCTTTCTTTGAGATCATCCGCGCCGCGACCGGCGAGGTGCCGCTCTAAGGCCAGGCGCCGCAAATCGCCCTGACCAAGCCCCAACCAGGAGGACAAAAAATGCCCGCGCTTCCCTTGCATGACCTGCACGCGCACAGCGGCTTGTCATCCTGCTCGTCCGACCCTGGGATGACGGCGCGGGCGATGCTGGATCACGCGGTCGCGCACGGCTATTCGGTGCAGTGCGTCACCGACCATTTCTGGGATGAGCTGGTGCCCGGCGCCAGCGACTGGTACAAGCCGCAGGGCTTGGCGCATGTGCTACGCAACCTGCCGTTGCCGCAGGATGACCGCGTGAAAATGGTGTTCGGCTGTGAAACCGAGTTTGTGGGCGGGAAAACGCTGGGCATCCATCCCAGCCATTATGAGGATTTCGGGTTCATCGCAATCCCGCCCAACCATTTCCACATGAAGGGGTTCGTGCGCCCTGCGTCCTGCAACACCGAGGAAAAAGCCGCCGACCTGCTGGTCGAGCGGCTGGAGGAGCTGTCGCTGCTTGACCTGCCGTGGCACAAGGTGGGCATCGCGCATCTGACGACCGGCCTGGTGTTCACCGAGGGCGACCCCAAGCTGGTGTTCCGGCTGGTCGACGAACGGCGCTTCCGCGCCGTGATGCGCGCCTTTGCGCGCCTGGGCGCGGGCATTGAGCTGAACATGGGCACCTTTGCTCCCGGCTGGCAGGACGGGCCGGACGACACCCTGCGCCTGTACCGGTTGGCAAAAGACGAGGGCTGCCGGTTTTACCTGGCATCGGACGCCCATCACCCCGCGCAGCTGGACATGGTGCCGGAGCGCGCGGGCGCGGTGGTGGAGGCGTTGGGGCTGACGGAAGGCGACTGGCTGCGCTTGTAGCGCGCGCCGGGCGCGGGCGTGGCGGTCAGAGGATGTCCGCCACGCTGGCCTGTTGCAGCGCGTACAGCCCTGTTACCGGGTCCTTTTTGTCATAATCGCACCACACCGCCGTATCCCCGCCCCGCTCGTACAGGAAACCGATCGCGCGGGGCTTGTTTTCCCGGGGGAAACGCCGGTGAAGCGCGCGCTTGACGGTATGGTAGCGGGGGTCGCCGCGCTTAAGGCTGCGCGGCAGCACCGTGGTGGGCGTGGAGGAAAGGCGATCCATCAGCAGCAGGTCGCGCAGCAGCGCCGCGTGCGCGGGCAGGTGGGCAGCGAGCGCATCATGCACGACGTCGGTCAATTCGTCCAGCGACAAACTGGGCTTGCCCGCGCGCTGTTCGGCGGCCAGGATGGCCTGCCCCAGCAGCTGGAACAGGTCAAACGGGGTTTGCCCGCCGTCCTCGGTCAGCCACTTCAGCGTGCGCGCGAAGCGGCCGCTGTTGTGCAGCTTGTCCAGTGCGCGCTCCATGGTGGTCAGCACCGCGAAATCCTCCGCACTCATCGCGGGCGTAGACACCACCTGGTAGGGCGGCGCGGGGTCGAATTCGCAGGGGTACACGTCCGGTTGGTCGCGCATCGCGCTGCCGTGCAGCAGCTTTAGAAAGCCCAGCTGCAGCGTGTGCGGGCGCAGACGGTACGCCCGGTCAAAGCCGCGCGCGAACATCGCCAGCGTTTCATCGGGCAGGCCGGCGATCAAATCCAGGTGCACATGGGCGCGGCCGCAGGCGATCAGCCGGACTACCTGCCTGACAAGGTGCGCCATGTCGGTGCGCCGCCGCACCAGACGCAGCGTGGTTTCATCCATCGATTGCAGGCCGATTTCAAACTGGAACAGCCCTTTGGGGGCGGCTTCCACCAGCGCCAGCGTGTCCTCATCCAGCAGGTCACCGGCGATTTCAAAGTGGAAGCACACGCCGTCGGGAATGCTCCGGCCATGCTCCCGTGCGATAAACGCGAGGATATCCCGCGCGCGGGCACGGTCGGCGTTGAACGTGCGGTCAACGAACTTGACGGTTTTGGCGCCGCTGTTGGCCAGAAGTAAAATATCCTGCCGGGCGCGCTCCATCGGCAACTGCCGCAAGGTTTCCCCGCGTCCCGACAGACAGAACGCGCACGCATACGGGCACCCGCGGCTGGTTTCCAGATAGGCGATGCGCCCGCCCAGCGCGTCCAGATACGCGGGCGAGTACGGGCTGGGCTGCATGGCGTCGTGCTGGTGCGGCGCGGCTTCATGGAAGCCTGCGCCCGTGCGGAAGCACAGCCCCGGCACCGCGGCCAGTGCCGCCTGTTGCGCGGCATCTTCGATGGTCAGCGCTTCTGTACCAATTGCCAGCGTCAGGCCGTCCAGCGCATCCACCAGCATCGCCAGCGGCAACTCGCCCTCGCCGGACAGCACGAAATCCGCCTGCAGGCAGCGGGCCAGCACATCCTCCGCGCGGTAACCCACCTCCGGCCCGCCCAGCACGATCACACAATCGCCAAGCGCCGCGCGCAACATCGGCAGCAGCGCTTCTACATACGCGATATTCCAGATATAGCAGCTGACGCCCAGCACATCGGGCGCCAGCTCGATGATGCGCCCAGCCACGCGCTCATAAGGCTCGTTGACGGTGCCCTCCACCACGGTCGCCTCATGCGGCGTGCGGGCATAAGCCGCCAGCCCCGCTTTCAGGCACCATGGCGCCAGCGCGGAATGCACATACTGGGAGTTGATGCCCGTAAGTGCGATACGCACGGGCAGCCGGTTGGACAAGGCGTTTCTCCTTTATCGTCAGGGGACAAATGACACCTACGCCACTATACCCGGCGCATGCCCCGTCCAGCAAGCGCGACGATTGACACCGCCTGTGATCACGGGTATGTTGAAGCCAAGCAACAACAAACACAGAGGGGGGAACCGTCCATGGACAAGCACGCATGGTTTCGCGAAGCCAGGTTCGGCCTGATGGTACACTGGGGGCTATACTGCCTGCCCGCCGGGGAATGGAAGGGGCAGCGCATGCGCTACATCGGCGAATGGCTGCAATCGCGCTACGAAATCCCCAACGCGGAGTACCATCGCCTGGCGGTGGCGTTCAACCCGATTCTGTTTGACGCTGACGAATGGGTGAAGGTCGCGCAGGACGCCGGCATGCGCTACATCGTGGTGACCAGCAAGCATCACGACGGGTTTGCGATGTACCACTCAAAGGTCAGCGCGTTCAACATCGTGGACGCCACGCCGTTTGCGCGCGACGTGATCGGGGAGCTCGCCAACGCCTGCGCGCGCCACAACATGAAGCTGGGCCTGTACTATTCGCAGGATCTGGACTGGAGCGACCCAGATGGCGGCGGCTATCTGACGCCAGCCAACAACGGCGCCCCGGCCGGGAAAGGCGGCATGAGCTGGACGAACAACTGGGATTACCCCGACGCCAGCCAGAAAAACTACACGCGCTGCTATGAGCGCAAGATCAAGCCGCAGGTGCGCGAAATCCTCACCCAGTACGGCGATCTGTGCCTGATCTGGTTTGACACGCCGCTGACGATCTCGGCCGAGCAAAGCCGCGAGCTGGCCGACATGGTGCATGAACTGCAGCCCAACTGCCTGATCAACTCCCGCATCGGCAACGGCATGGGGGATTATGCCTCGATGGGCGACAACGAAATCCCCGACGACCACAAAACCGGCGGCCTGTTTGAAACCCCGGCCACGCTCAACGACACCTGGGGCTACAAATCCTTTGACAACAACTGGAAGGACGCGAAAAAGGTGCTGCAACTGAAGCAACACCTCAATGAGCGCGGGATCAACTATCTGCTCAACGTGGGCCCGGATGCGCTGGGCCGGATCCCCGGGCCGGCGGTGGATATTTTACGCGAGGTGGGCCGGGCCTAGGCGCGGGTTACGACACCCGGACGGCGATGTGCGTACGATCCCTTAGATATTTCGCCAGCGTCTCCGCGTCCCGCTTTGCCATCACATGCTGTGGCAGGGCAGGATCGCCCTGTATCCCGAACCGCTCCGCCTTGCCCTGCCCGAGCGGGTGGTAGGGCATCAGCTCAATCGCCTGCACGTGCTGGAGCGCGTTGGCGATTGCGGAGATACCCTCCATGTGGTCGGCGCGGTCGTTGAGGCCGGGGATGACCGGGCAGCGCAGGACGGTTGGGTGCCCCGCCGCGTCCAGCGCGCGCAGATTGTCCAGGATGCGTTGCGGGTCAGCGCCGGTATGGGCTCTGTGGCGAATGGGGTCGGTTTCCTTGATGTCATACAGGAACAGGTCGGCGTGTTTTGCCAATGTCAGCAGCACATCGGGGTCACACATGCCGCAGGTTTCCACAACCACGGAGATGCCTTCGGCCTGGGCCGCGGCGGCCAGTGTGTTGGCGAAAGCTGGCTGCATCGTGGGCTCGCCGCCGGTGATCGTCAGCCCACCGGCAGCGCCATAGAACGGGATGTCCCGCCGCACGGTTTCCATCACTTCGGCGACGGTCATCCATTTCCCCGCCACCTGCAGCGCCCCCGGCACGCAGGCCTGGGCAGCCGCCAGGCAATCCGGGCAACCGTCTGACCGGAGATATACATGCATTCCGCCCTGTATGCGGTGGTGTTTGGGGCAGACAGCAACGCACGCCCCGCAGGAGATGCAGGCTCGGGGGTCATAGCCGACCACGGGATCGGGCGAAATGCCCTCCGGGTTGTGGCACCAGCGGCAGCGCAGGGGACAGCCCTTCAAAAAAACGCTGGTGCGGATGCCCGGGCCGTCGTGCACGCAAAAACGCTGGATATCAAACACGCGCCCACGCGTGGCTTCACTTGCTGTGATGGGGTCTGTACCTCCATTCAGGGTGTGGGGAAAACAGGGGCCGCGATGCCCGCTTACCGGCTGTGCTCGGTGCGCAGCAGCACTTCCTCCTGCATCTGCGGGCTCAAATTCGTAAAGAAATCGCTGTAGCCACCGATGCGCACGACCAGGTCGCGGTGCGCGTCGGGGTTCTTTTGCGCGTCCAGCAGTTGCTGCCGGTCGACCACGTTCAGCTGCATTTCAAACCCGCCGCGCTCAAAGAACACGCGCACCAGGTTCATGGTGTCCCTAATCACATTTTCCTCAAAGAACGCTTTGCTCAGCTTGAGGTTGACCGCGATGCCGCCGATGAACGGCGCGTGATCCCAGGAGGTGGAGGACAGGATGGACGCGGTGGGGCCGTGCTGCTCGCGCCCCTGCGCGGGGCCGGAGCCGTCGCCCAGCGGGAAACCGGCCAGGCGGCCGTCCGGGCTGGCGCCGGTGTCGCGCCCCAGGCGCTCGTGCATGATCCAGCAAAAGAGGCTGGGCACCAGCGGTTCCCCCATGTAGGTGGTCAGGCCGTCCAGCACCTGCGCCAGAAACGTGGTGATCTCCTGCGCCAGCTGATCGGCCTCGGGGTCGTCGTTCCCGTAGCGCGGCAGATGGTGCATGATGTAGGCGTGCAGCGGTTCCTCGCCTGCGAAATCGTTGGACAGTGCCTTGGCAAACTGCCTGAGCGTGCGCTTTTTCTCCCGGAACACCACATGATCCAGCGCGATCAACGAATCCACCAGGTTGGCCATGCCCACCAGCGACGGCGCCATGTAGGCATACCGCGCGCCGCCGTTGTCCACATCCAACCCGCGCTTCAGGCAATCGTCCACAAAGCACGACACCAGCGGGTGGTGGTGCGTCAGCGTGCGGTTGTACATCATGCGGTTTTCATTCTCCAGCCCTTTGCGCACCGCGGCGCTGACCCCCCGCCGCCACGCGGCCTTGATGGCCTCCAGGCTGTCCATGCTGTCGGCTTCGGGGCCATGCAGGATATCAAGCAGCGGTGCCACCAGGTTGTGGTAGGGGGCGGCCACCCACACGCCGGAACGCTTGACAGGCGTGATCTCCACGCAGGTGGAGTGCACATACTGGCTGGCTTCGTCCCGGGGCAGGCCCAGCCGCATCAGCCCCTCGGTGATCACGTCATCGCCGAACAGCGCCGGGTTGGTGTGTCCGCGCCCCAACGAGTCAATGGCAAGCCGCAGTAGGGTCCTTCGTTACGCACAGGCCGATGCCGGGGTACGCCAGCCGCGTGTCGAAGATCGAGCGCAGGAACAGCCTTGTCAGCGCGTTGTCCACCGGCGTGCCGTCCGGCGCACGGCCACCCACCATGAACCCCACCGCCAGCCCCATGGACACCGTGCGCGTATATTGCAGGCAGAAGCAGGTAATCAGCTCCAGCGCCTTTTCTTCGTCAAGGATTCCGGCCGCCACATCCGCCGCATAGAACGGCAGCAAATACTGGTCAGGACGCCCGGCCTGGTACAGGCCTTCCAGCGGGAAAGTCAGCATCTGGACGGCTTGCAGCGCCTGATAAAACGTTTTGGCGGGATATTTGGGCACCTGGCGTAGATTGTCCGCGATCTCCAGCAGCTCCTCGCGCCGCGGGCTGTCCGCCTGTTCGGCCAACGAAAGCGCGTGGGCGGCGTAGTTGTCCACCATCGTTTCCAGCGCGTCCAGCATTGTCAGGCAGTTGTCGTAAAAGACCTCTTTATCGATGTCCTTGGGATTTTTAATCGTGTCCAGCCCGCGCTTATACCCGAGGATCTCCTGCCGCACGCCGTCGGTGCCTTTGGTGATCAGTTTTTCATAGTCCAGCGCCATGTGGCTGTCCATGCCCCGGGCGCGCGGGATCAGCTGGTCGGCGAGCGCCAGGAACTCCGCCTGCTCCGGTGTGAGCTGTACGCCAAAGTTCTGCCGCCCCACGATCAGCTCGTATCCGTCAATGACCGGCGTCATATGCGTAAGCACATGCGCGCGCGCCAGCGTCTGCCGCCGCAGCTGGATCACCTCTCCCGCGCCGCGCCGCCACCCCTCCGCATACAGGAACCGCATCTCCTGGCTGGCCAACGCCGGTGCCGGATGACGCAGCGCCAGTTCTCTCAACGCGACAATCCGCTCGCTGGGCATGTGTGCTTCCCCCTGTCAAAACGAGTGCAACAAAATCTGATTTCATCATACCGGTGTGTGTGGGACTGTCAACCAGGGGTGGGGAGCGCAAAACGCATACCGCGCACGGCTGCCGTGCGCGGTATGCGTGGTATTCCTGTTGCTTTTCCCTTATATATTTCGCAGCCCAAACACCTCGGCCAGCACGCCGGGGATCTCCGCTTCCGCCACCTGTTTGGTTTCGGTCACCGTGCCGCCGACCAGCGTTTTGAAGGCGCTGTTGACCAGGTTGTAGCTGCCGTTGGCGTTGCGGATGCCCACCATGTAGCCTTTGTTGAACGGGGAGTCGGGG
>JAGVSV010000059.1 GCA_019137115.1 Bacillota bacterium | reverse complement strand
AAGAAGGAGCTGGCCCAGACGTACATCGAAACGATGCTCACCCCGGACACCGGGCACCGGCTGTACTACGCCATCCACCCGGACGCCAACGAGCCGTACCTGAACCCGGACTTTGAGCAAGCTGTGCAGAAAACGAAGGATGACCTGGCGTTTTACTCCGACGCCCTCAAAAAGGCGCAGGAAAGCAACGCGCCGGTCGAGGACATCAGCATCTATACCTACCGCGTGCAGCTGGCCGAGCAGGACCTGGCCGACCAGGATCGCCTGCGCTACTTGATCCCCAGGCAAGGGATCGAACGCTTCCGCAAGATTGCCCCGCTGATCCGCTATGGTGACGGCACGCGCTTGATGGACGGCGGCCCCGCCGAGGAACAGATCAACGCCCTGATGGCGCGTTACCTGGGCGGCGAGCTCAACCTGGACGGCTTTCTGG
Organism: Bacillota bacterium; assembly: GCA_019137115.1. Classification (GTDB taxonomy): domain Bacteria; phylum Bacillota; class Clostridia; order Christensenellales; family Aristaeellaceae; genus JAGVSV01. Next base: position 5,710 of record JAGVSV010000059.1, on the reverse strand, counting down.
ATGCGCTAACCAACATGGCGCGGCTGGTGTACCTGGAGACCAAATAACCGCGCAAAAACCCACCCAAACCGCGCCGAAGCCATGTCCGGCGCGGTTTTCGCGCCCTTCATTCTGTGGTATACTGGTTGTCCCGACGCAAGTCAGTGTTTTGGCGTCGAAACATGTGGCTTCACGTTGTGGGGGGACGGCATGAGACTGGTCAACATTGGCTTTGGCAACCTGGTATCGCCGGAGAAAATCGTATCGGTGGTGAGCCCGGATTCCGCCCCGGTCAAGCGGATGATCCAGGACGCCCGGGAAAACCAGCGGCTGGTGGACGGCACCGCCGGGCGGCGCACCCGCGCCGTGCTGGTGATGAATTCCGGCCATGTCGTGCTGTCCGCGCTGCAGACAGAGACCATCGCCGGCAGGCTCAGGGACAATGGGGGAGAGTTGGCATGAGGGTATCGTGCAAGGGGATGCTGGTTGTGATTTCCGCGCCTTCGGGCACCGGCAAGGGGACGCTGTGCGCGCGGCTCTTGAAGGCGCATCCGGAGATCCGTTTCTCCGTCAGCGTAACCACGCGCAAGCCGCGCCCCGGCGAGGAAGACCACAAGCATTACCACTTCCTCAACGACCAGCAGTTTGACGAGCTGCTGGAAAAGGATGCCTTTCTGGAGCACGCCACCGTGCACGGGCACCGCTATGGCACCCTGCGCGCCGAGGTGGACGCCGGCATCCGCGCGGGCGCCTGCATGCTGCTGGACATTGACACCCAGGGGGCGCTCAACGTCATGGCGCGCATCCGCAACACGGTGTCGATCTTTATTTTACCGCCCAGCTACGAGGTGCTGCGCGCGCGCTTGTACACCCGCAACACCGACTGCCAGGAGGAAATCGAGCGCCGCCTGAGCGTGGCGCGCGAGGAAGTGGCAAAGATGCGACGGTACAAGTACGCCATCATCAACGACGACCTGGACGAAGCGTATGAGCGCCTGCACCACATCGTGGAGGCCGAAAAACAGCGCACGATCCGGTTTTTCCCGCAGATTACCGATTAACAGAACCGATGCACACAGGAGGACATGAATGGCCATTAATCAACCCGGACTGGAAGAGCTAAAATCCCGCACCGACAGCCCCTACACGCTTGTGGAGGAAGTCGCCAAGCGCACGCGCGCCCTGATGGACGGCGCGATGCCGCTGGTGGAGCCGGGCGACCGCAAGCCGATCGCCATTGCCATCGACGAAATCAATCGCGGGCTGATCACGTTCCATCGCAGCATTGAGGACGATGAGTGAGCTAAGCGTGCTCAATGGCCGCACGGTCGTGCTGGGCGTGACCGGCGGAATTGCTGCGTACAAAAGCTGCGAAGTGGTGTCCCGGCTGGTCAAAGCCGGGGCGCACGTCTATGTGGTGATGACCAAAAGCGCCTGCGAGTTTGTCACGCCGCTGACCTTTGAGACGCTGTCCCGCCACACGGTGGCAGTGGATACCTTTGCCCGCCCGGACGCCTGGGAGGTGGAGCACATCGCCCTGGCCAAGCGCGCAGAGGTGTTTTTGATCGCCCCGGCAACCGCCAACGTCATTGCCAGGCTGGCGCACGGCATCGCCGATGACATGCTGACCACCACCTACCTGGCCACCAGGGCGCCGCTGCTGCTGGCGCCCGCGATGAACACCGTGATGTGGCAGGCCGAGGTGACGCAGCAAAACCTGGCAACGCTGCTTAAGCGCGGCGCCAGGACCGTGGGCCCCGAAGGCGGGGCGCTGGCGTGTGGCGACGTAGGCGCGGGGCGCATGAGTGAACCTGAGGACATCGTGGCGGCGTGCGCGGCCATGTTTGGCAGCGGGCGCGATCTGGACGGGCTGCATGTGGTTGTCACCGCCGGTCCCACGCGCGAGGCGCTGGACCCGGTGCGCTTTCTGACCAACCGCTCCAGCGGGCGCATGGGGTATGCGATTGCCGAAGCTGCGCTGGCGCGGGGCGCAAATGTCACGCTGGTGAGCGGCCCCGTATCGCTGGCAGAGCCCGAGGGCGCGGAAATGGTCGCTGTCAACACCACGGATGACCTGCTGCACGCGGTGACCGAGCACGCGCAAACGGCTGATATCCTGATTCAGGCCGCCGCCCCTTCGGACTTCGCGCCGCTGACTGTAGCAGAAGAAAAGATCAGCAAGCGCGCGGATGAGGGACTGACGCTGGAACTGGTCCAGACGCCCGATGTGGCCGCAGCCGTGGGCCGGACAAAACGCGCCGGACAAACGTTCGTGGGCTTTGCCGCCGAAACCAGCCGCGACATCGCCAGAGCGCGCGAAAAACTGCACAAAAAGAACCTCGATTTGATTGCGCTCAACGACGTCACCCAGCCCGGCGCCGGGTTTGACGTGGTCACCAATGCACTGATCCTGATTACCGACACCCAGGTCACACAGCTGCCCATGCTGTCCAAACGCGAGGCGGCTGACCGCCTGCTGGATCAGGTGCTGCTGCTGCGCAAAGGCAACTGAGCCCATGCCCGAGCGTGTCCCCTGCTATGCCGGCGTGATTGTGGACATCGCCCACGCCGATGTCGACCATGTGTTCACCTACCGCATCCCGCAGAGGATGCAGGTGACGCGCGGCACCCGGGTGGGCATCCCGTTCGGGCACCGCACCACCGAAGGGCTCGTGGTGGGCATCACGGACGAGCCGGGCATCGAGTTAGGCAAGATCAAGGACCTGATCGGCCCGCTGGAGGATTACCCGGCGGTGCTGCCGCAGCTGATGGACCTGGCCGAGGAAATGCGCGCCCAGGCGCACTGCCCGCTGGCGGCCACCCTGCGGCTGATGCTGCCCGCCCAGATGCGCGGCGGCCGCGTCAAGGTAAAGACCGAAAAATTCGCGCAGCTGACCGTACAGGGCGAAGCGCTGGAAACCGCCCGCAAGGCGCAGAGCCGCTCGCCCAAGCGCAAGCTGCTGCTGGACCTGCTGGCCGATGGTCAGGCGCGCCCGGTCAGCGAGCTGGCGGTGCTGGTGCGCACGCCGCTGGACGGCCTGCGCGTGCTGGAAGAGCAAGGGGCGGTGTGCGTCTTTGACCGCGAGGTGCTGCGCTCCCCCTACCCGGAAGACGGCGCCCGGGAAGAAGACCCGCAATTGACGCCCCCGCAGCAGGAGGTGCTGGAGGAACTGCTGCCCGCCGTGCGCGCGGGCAAGGGCAAGTTCCTGTTGTATGGCGTGACCGGCTCGGGCAAGACCGAGGTATACATCCGGGCGGTGCGCGAATGCCTGAAACTGGGCAAGGGCGCCATCGTGCTGGTGCCCGAAATCGTGCTCACTCCCCAGATGGTCACCTGGTTCCGGGCGCGGTTTGGCGATGTAGCGGCGGTGCTGCACTCCCGCCTGTCCGCGGGGGAGCGCTTTGACGAGTGGCGGCGCATCCGCATGGGCGGCGCACGGGTGGTGATCGGCGCGCGTTCGGCGGTGTTCGCCCCAGTGGACAACCTGGGCATCCTGATCGTGGATGAGGAGCACGAGGGCAGCTATCTGTCCGAGCACACGCCCGCCTATGACGCGCGTGAGGTGGCGTTCAGCCGCGCCAACCGCGAGGGGGCGGCGCTGCTGCTGGCCAGCGCTACGCCCAGCGTGCTGAGTTTTGCCCGCGCTGCCCGCGGGGACATGATGCTGCTGGAAATGGCCAGCCGCGTGAACGACCGGCCCATGCCGGAGGTGACCCTCGTGGACATGCGCGAGGAACTGCGCCTGGGCAACAAGGGCATTTTTTCCGACGCGCTCGTGCGCGGGCTGACGGATTGCCTGGACCAAGGGCAGCAGGCCATGCTGTTTCTGAACCGCCGCGGCTATGCCCCCAGCGTCATGTGCCGCAAGTGCGGGCATACGATGGGCTGTCCCGCCTGCGATGTCAGCCTGACCTACCACGCGCAGGACAGAAGCCTGCACTGCCACTACTGCGGCCTGATCGAGCCGGTGCCGCGCGCGTGTCCCGCCTGCGGTAGCGCCTACATCCGCACGGTTGGCATCGGCACCCAGCGCGTGGAGGAGGAAGTCACAAAGCTGTTCCCCGGCGTGCCGCTGGTGCGCATGGACAACGACACCACCCAGGGCAAGGACGGGCACCGCAAGCTGCTCAACCAGTTCCGCTCCGGCCAGGCGCGCGTGATGGTCGGCACCCAGATGATCGCCAAGGGACTCGACTTCCCGCAGGTGACCCTGGTGGGCGCGGTGCTGGCGGACGTGTCCGTCAACCTGCCGGACTACCGCAGCCCCGAGCGTACGTTCCAGCTGCTCACGCAGATGGCCGGGCGCGCCGGGCGGGCCGACCTGCCCGGCCAGGTCATCATCCAGACCTACCGGCCCGAGCATTACGCGATCGCCGCCGCCGCCCAGCAGGATTACCGCAGCTTTTATGAAATGGAGTTTGCCCGGCGCCGGCGCGACCTGTACCCGCCGTTTACCATGATGGTGCGCTTACTGTGTCAGGCCAGGGACGAGGCGGTGGCGCGCGCCGTCAGCGGGCAGCTGCTGGAACACATCAACGAACTCTTTGTTAAGGAACCCCAGCTGCGCCGCCGCATGCTGTTTATCCGGGAGGATGACGCGCCCATCAAGCGCCTGATGGGGCGTGCCCGCGCCCAGGTGCTGATGAAGCTGCTGGTGCACAAGGACAGCGACCGCATCATCGCGCACCTGAACGATCTCTCCCGCAGGAGCTGGTCCTGCGACGTGGTTCTGGAAATCGACCCCGCTTCCATGGCATAGGAGGAATAATGGCCATCCGCAAGATACTCACCCTCGGCGACCCCACCCTGCGCAAGATCAGCAACAGGGTCACCCGCTTTGACCTGCGCCTGGCGCTGCTACTGCGCGACATGAAGGATACGATGTACCACGCCGAAGGGGCGGGCCTGGCCGCGCCCCAGATCGGCATCCTGCGCCGCATCACCGTGATTGACGCCGGCGATGGCCTGATCGAGCTGATCAACCCGGAGATCGTCGAAACGCGCGGCGAGATCGGCATGGTCGAAGGCTGCCTGAGCGTGCCCGGCCGCAGGGGGTTTGTCACCCGCGCGGAATGGGCGCGCGTGCGCGCGTTTGACCGCAAGGGCAACGCCTTTGAAGTGGAGGGGGATGGCCTGCTGGGCCGCGCGCTGCAGCACGAGCTGGACCACCTGGACGGCCGCATGTATGTGGACTTCATGGACTACGAGGTATTCGAGGAGCCGGAGCAGCCCGGGCAGCCCGAACCCGGAGAGGAAGCGGTGAACACGTGAGCGACCCAGCCATTGTCTTCATGGGCACGCCGGACTACGCGGTGGCTTCCCTCAACGCGCTGGAGCGCGCGGGTTACCGTGTGCGCGCCGTGTTCACCCAGCCGGACAAGCCCAAGGGGCGCGGCGGCAGGGTGCAGGCGCCGCCGGCCAAGGAATGGGCCCAACAGCGCGGCATTGAAGTGTACCAGCCCCGGCGCATCCGCGTGGACGGCGTCGCGCTGCTGCGCGCCCTTGCGCCCGACCTGTGCGTGACAGCCGCCTTCGGGCAGATCCTGTCCGAGGAAGTGCTGGCGATCCCGCGCTTGGGCACCGTGAACGTGCACGCGTCCCTGCTGCCCGAATACCGTGGCAGCGCGCCGGTCAACTGGGCGCTGATCAAGGGCGAAACCCGCACCGGTGTGACCACCATGATAACCGACAAGGGCATTGACACCGGCGACATCCTGCTGCAGCGGGCGA